>NZ_JASJFG010000390.1:0-9974 GCF_030065375.1 Microcystis sp. M49636_WE2
TAGATCTTGATATTGGCAGCCATTGAGATTATCTAAAAATTCTAAATCTTTTAAAGTAAAACTATTATTAGGTGTGTCACTGTCACCATAAAACTGTAAAATTGTTAGTAGGCGTTGTTTGCCATCAAGAACGATAAATTTACCTTTTTCCTTATTATTAGCAGCTAAGACAATCAGTGGGACTGGAAACCCTAGAATTAGGGATTCAATAAATCGACTTTTACGAGTAATATTCCAAGCATCTCGTCTTTGAAAGCGCGGATTAAGTTGAATATTTTCTCGAATTAATTGATCGCGGATCGTTGCGGTAGTCCAATCACTGCTGGCAACAACAGTCTCGGAGATTTCTTTGAGTTGTAGCTTTTTTTGGTTTGCTGATTCTCCTTCAATATCTTCTTCTTCTTCCGCAAAATCCACCTCTTCTCTTTCTTCCAACATCTCTAACTGTGCCATGGTAGTAATTAATCTCCTCAATTGTCTATTCTGCAAAAATCCCGCCCCAATATTTGGACGGGAATAACAATCAATCAATAATTCAATACTACTCCCATTCTATAGTTCCGGGGGGCTTAGAAGTAATATCATAAACCACGCGGTTAACTCCCTTAACTTCATTGACAATGCGATTAGAAATTGTCTCCAATAAATCATAGGGAACCCGCGACCAATCGGCAGTCATTCCGTCTTCACTGCTGACTAAACGTAGGACAATAGGATAAGCGTAGGTACGTTGATCTCCCATTACTCCCACACTGCGGACAGGCAATAAAACCGCGAAAGCTTGCCAGAAATCGTGATACATTCCCTGCTTATTAATCTCGTCGCGCACCACCCAATCTGCATCGCGCAAAATATTTAATTTATCTGCGGTGACTTCCCCTAAAATGCGAATCGCTAAACCGGGGCCAGGGAAAGGTTGACGACGAACAATTTCTTCCGGAAGACCGATTGATCGACCTAATTTTCTCACCTCATCCTTAAATAATTTTCGCAGGGGTTCGACTAATTTAAACCGGAGATTTTTCGGCAGTCCACCAACGTTATGATGACTTTTAATTTTAACCGCGACTCTTTCCCCGGTTTTGGGATCCACATTACTATCGGCCGATTCAATCACATCGGGATATAAAGTTCCTTGGGCCAGATAATCAAAGGGTCCCAAACGATTCGATTCTTCTTCAAACACCTGAATAAATTCATGGCCGATACGACGGCGCTTTTCTTCGGGATCGGTGACACCGGCCACTTGCGCTAAAAATCGCTTTCTAGCGTTGACATACTCGACTCTAATATGGAATTGCTCGTTAAATATCTGCATTAATCGTTCTGGTTCACCCTTACGCATGAATCCCTGATCGATAAACATACAGGTTAGTTGATCACCGATCGCTCGATGCAAGAGGAATGCTAAGGTAGAGGAGTCCACACCGCCAGATAAAGCCAATAAAACTCGCTTATCGCCCACTTTTGCCCTAATTTCTCGGATCGATTCCTCGACAAAAGCTTCCGTGGTCCAAGTGGGTTCGCATTTGCAGATATGATAGACGAAATTGCGAATTAAGGCGATTCCTCCCACAGAATGGACAACTTCCGGGTGAAACTGCACTCCAAAGAGTTTTTTCTGGTGATCGGCAATGGCCGCACAATCGGTATTATCGGTATGAGCGAGAATTTCAAAACCCGATGGCAATTCCACGCAGGAATCCCCGTGACTCATCCAAGCGGTGGAACCGTCCTCGACATTGGTTAACAAATCGGTAGGATCGTTGATAAATAGGGATGCTTTGCCGTATTCGGCCCGTTTTGCCCGTTCTACCCTGCCCCCTAACTGCTGTACCATCAATTGCATCCCGTAGCAAACTCCGAGGATGGGTACACCTAAATTCCAAATTTCGGGATCACAGTGAGGCGCCCCTGGATCATAGACGGAATTGGGACCGCCCGAAAGAATTATTCCTTTCGGGTTGATTTGGGCCAATTGTTCGGCGCTGGTACGATAGGAGAGAACTTCGGAGTAAACGTTCGTTTCCCTGATTCTGCGGGCGATTAATTCAGAATACTGGGAGCCAAAGTCAAGAATGATGATTATTTGACGATTAAGGCTATTAGTGAAGGACTCTGAGGGCAAAGTCTCTTGGGGGGTGGGAAGGGGGGTTTGAGTTGTCACTACGATCAAAAAAAGAAACTGGCAGGAAAAGGTTAAAGATTTGTGAACTAAATCGGCTATTGTTCTGAAAATAAGCTAGAATAGTTTAGCCTTATTAGTTTCATTTTTTAAGACTAAATATTCCCACGATCATAGCACGGTCACTGGGGAGTAACTGGTAGATTTTGCAAAAATTTAAGGCCATTTTCGCTTTTGCTGATCAAAGAACGAGAGCGATCGAATAAAATACAACCGACCCTAAGATGACCGTTACTGTGGTTATAAACGTATTCTTGGCAACGGCGATCAATCGTATTAGCCATTTCTCCATAGATGCGTTCCACCCAATTATCTCCCGTTTGCCGGTCTAATTGACGCAGATATTCCAGACCGTTTTCGCTGGTGCTACTGTCAAAAATTTGCTGGAGATGGGGGGTAGCTAAACCCATTTTAGCGGCGTAGGCGGTAAGAATTTCCCGACGACCATCGGCGAGATGATGGTGAGTCTGAAAGATTCCCCCGGCAAGTTTAATTAATTTACCGTGATAACCAAACAAAAGAATTTCAGAGATTCCCTGTAATTGTGCCTCTAATAACATCGGCCCGATCCAATTGGCTGTTTTTACCAAAATATCAGGATTAATACCCATTTGAGGGGCTAAATCTAAGCCATTTTCCCCGATACAAAACACCAAGCGATCAAAACGAAGGGATAAATTTTTTAATTGCTCGCGAAAGATTTCCAACTGTCCGGGGGCGCTCAGGGGTTGGGAAATGCCAGTGGTACCCAACAAAGATAACCCCTCTACTACCCCAAAAGCGGCGTTAGAAGTCCTTGTGGCCAGTTTTTTGCCTTCTGGAAGAATAATCGTCACTTTGATGCTTTCTTGGGGCAGTAACAGGGGTCTGAGGTTTTCTTGCAGCAGACGCTGGGCATAACTATAAATAGCTGATTTTCCGCCATTATCAACCTGTAGGCCGATTCCTTCGCCGCCTTGAATCTCTATCTCTTGATTACCCTTTTTTCTTTCTACTAACGCCCATATAGGGGTATTTCTAGTTAAATCTAAATTATCCCCCGGATCGCTGCGGGTGATGGCTAGGGCAGCATCGGGGTTGAGTCGGGCAACTTGTTCGATGGCAATTGTAACGGCTTCTGGCGGTTCTAAAAGATTAAAAGTAACGGAATTTAGCTCATTTTCGCCGTGGAGATGCTGGAGAGATGCGATCGCACTGGCACAGGCAAAAACCGGTAAAGTGTAACCGGAACGGGGTGGGGAGATAGACATGAATAGGGTCGATAGCCAATCAAATTAGCCGTGATCTCATTATATAACTAAGGGGCAACCTCTGCTATTTTTGATGATTGTTTGACATCCTCACCCTGGGTGCAGAGGATGTCAAACGCTATTGGCAATTGGCCAATTTTGTGATACACTTGCCTATAAGAATTTTAAGGGATACTAGCAATTAGAATAGTTAAAAACTCGACTTATTTGGTCGATTGTTGCTTAACAATTGAGATGGCAAATTCTACAATGAGACTAATTTATGATATGATGAAAGAATGTATGATAATGTTTGTCGAATCTTAGCGTCACTTTTTTCAAGGGATATAGCCACTTGGTTAATCGGAGAACCGATTACATTAACCGAGTTGGAACCGACTGAGTTACTGATAGATCCAATTAGAGTAGATAGTTTGATTTTTTTACAATCAGAAGACTTAATTCTTCACATCAAATTTCAGACAGATCCGAAAGAAGATATTCCTTTTAGAATGGCTGATTATCGTCTGAGGATTTATCGTCGGTTTCCTCGAAAAAGAGTTTATCAAGTGGTTATTTATCTGAGAAAAAAATCAATCTGCTGCTGTCAAAATTAATACCTTTGAGTTATTAGAACTACAACATCGTTATAATGTAGTTAGACTCTGGGAAGTTCCCAGTGAAACTTTTCTAGATGTATCAGGTTTACTTCCGTTTGCGGTGTTGTCTCAAACTGATAATCCAGAAAAAGTATTACAACAAGTAGCTCGTCAAATTGAAAAAATTTCTGATAACATAGAGAGAAATAACATTGCTGCCTCAACTGGTATTATTGCAGGGTTAGTTTTAAATCAATCTATCATTAAAAGATTACTCAAGGAGGAAATTGTCACTAACCCCGCCCTAAAAGGGACGGGGCTTGCCTAGACCAATTTAGGCGACGCAAGTAGAGACTACCGCATTGAGACACAATCTGGCACAGACTTCCGAATACTTCCCTAGTTCGGATTACCTCTCAGCTTTATTGGTAAAGCGTTGTTAGACAAGACATCTTGATTGTGTTGCGGTAAGGGACTTTAACTTCACTCTTAAGGATTATCTCCATGGCAAGAGTTCCTGTTATCTCAAAAGACGGAAAGCCGTTGATGCCCACTAAACCCAGTCGGGCCAGACGGTGGATTAAGGAAGGAAAAGCTATCGGTAAATTCAACGACTTAGGTATTTTCTATGTCCAGCTAACCGATGAACCTTCCGATAGTAAAACCCAACCGATTGCCATTGGTATTGACCCGGGTAAATTATTCTCTGGAATTGGCGTTCAATCCTCTCTTTTTACTCTTTGGAAGGCTCACTTAGAACTTCCTTTTAAACGAGTAAAAGAGCGCATGGACAATAGACGGTTAATGCGAAGAGGACGTAGAGGAAGACGGATTAACCGCCAACTTCCTTTTAATCTAAGAGCGCATCGACAAAAACGATTTTCAAATAGAAGACAAGGAAAATTATCCCCCTCAATCAGAGCTAATCGTCAACTTGAACTTCGAGTCGTTTCCGAACTAACCAAAATCTATCCAATTACCGATATTTATTTTGAGTACATCAAAGCCGATATTGATCTAACTTCCGGTAGAAAAGGAGCTAAGTCTGGAAAAGGTTTTTCGCCGGTTATGGTTGGACAAAAATGGGCTATTGAGCAACTGTCTCAATTGGCAACAGTCCATACTCGCTTTGGTTGGCAAACCTCTAATCTCAGAAAACATTTGCGACTAGAAAAGTCTAAAAATAAAGCAGAACAATCACCCGAAAGTCATGCTAACGATGGAATTGCTCTTGCCTGTTTTCAATTTTTAGATTATTTGCCATTCCATACTTCTAATGGACATGGATATGATTGGAAGGGTTATGTTAAAGTAACAAACGCTCCCTTTGCTGTCATCAAACGTCCTCCTGTTAGTCGTCGTCAACTTCACCTGATGGTTTTTTCTAAGGGTGGTAAACGACGTAAATATGGTGGCTCTACCACAAGACATGGGTTCCGTAAAGGAGATTTAGTTTCTTCTCCCAAAGGGATTGGTTATGTTAGTGGAGATACCGAAAAACAGCTATCTGTAAGCGATACCAGTTGGAAACGATTGGGACAAATAGCTGTTAGCAAGATTCAGTTAATTCGTCGTTCTAACGGTTTAATTGTTTCTCACTAACTTGTATAAAGCCGCCCTCCGCTATCGCTAAAGGGCGGGGTTTCAGACCCATTTTTTCGATGAAGGAATCGGTTATTTATCAAGAAATTCTCGCTAAAGGAATCACAGAAGGTGAGATTTTAGGCTTTAAAAAAGGCGAAGCCAATCTAATTCTTAAACAAATTAATCGCCGAGTTGGTAATATTTCAACTGATTGGGTCAACAAAATTCAAGAATTATCTTTAGAACAATTAGAAGATTTAGGAGAAGCTTTATTAGATTTTACCTCTCAATCTGATTTAATTAACTGGTTTAATTATCTTGAAGAAAATAAAAAAAATATTAGATAGTTACACCCTGCAATCTAATAAATAATACTTGTCATTGATGAAAATTTTCTTTCCTGATCATAGCATTTTACCCGTACACAACCAATAACGCTATATTTGAGGAATTAAATCAAAGCGATCGCCTATAGCATTGTATAATAAAGTTGTCTTGAAATAATTAAGAGAAATTTACATAACTACTGATATAAATTAACGGAAGTTCTAGTAAATCTCGCTGATAAATGCTAGTAATAAAGAAACGTGCAGCCTTTTTTCGATGCTGATTTAGTCGTTGAATTTGAGACTGTACGGGGGTAAAATAACGATGATAAACATAACTGTCTTTTTCTTGCCAATTAAGGTATTGATAATGAGGATCATAAGCTAGTTTTTTAGCTTCTTCCGTGAGATTAATCGGACAGAGATCCACTTTATTTAAACAGATTAATAAGTGAGAAACTTGAGAGCATTCTTTGAGCAAAAAGTCAACCCATTTTTCAAATCTTTTGATCCATTGTTGACGAGTAATAAAATGATCTAGATTGTCTTTTTCAGGATTAATAATCTCTCGATAAGGTTCTAAAATAACTAAAACCGCATCTGCTGTCTGAATTTTATTTAATGTTTCTTGCCACATCTCATCATGAACATCTTGCCAAGATTTTTGCCAAATTTCTCCTAATGTATCAATTATATCTAAGTCAATTGTTTGAAGACCAGCTGTTAAATAAGCCTTAAACTCCATATATGTTTCAGAAAACCCGCATTTTCCTCCGTTTCTTGTTCCGGCTATTGTAATTCCTCTATCGTCAAGTATAAAAGATTTCATGAATTTATAATCGGGTTCTACAACTTTGATATAATGACCATTAGGATTAAGAATTTCTAGACAAAGATGTGTTTTTCCTGCAATGCGATCGCCGATACAAATAATTTGATTCACTTGTTTAACCTCCATGTTGTCAACTAATTGTAATTCTTTTCATTGGCAATAATTTGATGATTGAATTAATAAAGATTGATAGAATCTGTCTTTTCTCTCCTGTGTATAAGATTCGATTCGTTCAATTCTATCTAAAATATCACCTAAATAAATTAAGTCATCATTCATAAAGGAATCACCTCTTTCATGATTCTTTCCCGAAAACAATCTCGTAAACTGTTAATAGTAGCCACATCAACCTTACAGCCTAAATAATCTTCTAAGTCTTGAATTAAACCAATTCTATCTAATAAGTTGCGCCCTTGTTCCATTTCTACTAAAAAGTCAATATTACTGTCATTGCTGTCTTCTCCTCTGGCAACTGATCCAAATATGAGAATATTAAATGCTCCATGTTTTCGAGCAATTTTTATAATATTCTCTCGTTTTTCTTGAAGAAGTTGATAGCGTTTCATTTTTATAATTTCCCGAATATTTTTTAAGCAAGATGAGTTTTTTCTACAATAATTATAGTATTTTACCCGTACATAACCAATATAAGGGTTCAATTAGTCCAAAAGGTTGCCATTCTTGATGATTTCTAATCACGGCCATTGTTCCCCGTTTACTTTTTGATATAATAATTGAATTTGGTTCACAATATTTACCAAATACTCCGAAGGATGAAGTGGTAAAATATTCAACTTTTCCCTTGTCCTCCTGAGTCCAATTTTCTAGGATTGCATACATTTTAGGAAAGCGTCTTTGTACCAGACCACGAGGATCATCTCGATTAACCCAAAGTTCTGATAAATCACATTTCGTGACAGCAAAAGCGATACGACAACCTTGCGGGTTCCGCTGTGTTAAATCTGTGGTAAATTTTTCTAAAGACTTAGCATATACCTCATCTTCTCGATGAGATGTTCCATCTATTGGTAAGAAATATTCACCTATATCACTAAATAAATCATCATAATATTCTGTGAAGCTATGAGATGATGAAAACTCTTTAATATCTCTCAAGAGATTATCTGGCATATCGTAGATACCAAATGAAACTTTTTCTGTATTTTTAGTCCAAAATAATCCTTTTATTTCCAGAGTAATAGTAAAACTATATAAAGGATGATAGCAAAAGCTATCGTAAAATTCTGTTACTTCTAACATCACTTGCTCTTTTAAAATGTTTTCTGCCTTATAACTCAATTTTCTTTCATCCGCACTAATCGGTGTTACTTGACAAGATAAGACCTTTAAAGATTTTACCTGATGTTTTTGATGATAAGCTAAAGTCGCAAGATAAGTGCTTAATCCTGCTGCAGAAGAACCTATACCTATGATAATAGTCATAACATTTACCTCAGAGAAATAATGTGTTTAAAAAGGTTGAATAACTGGACAATTAACCCCAGCAACTTTAATCCTAACAAAGGATATAGTTAGGGACATAATACTATTATGTCTTAAGTTTACCATTTTCATCTTTCACTTAACAGAATAATCAGTTAAAAAAGGTTTAGTTACTGGACTATTAGACGCATTAATTCTAACAATAGCACTGCGATTACTTCTGAGTTTAGCATAGGGATGAGAGGTAATCTCTCTAATACCTAAAATGGGAATCCTTTCAAATCCTACATTTCTTTGACCAAAAGGATTTGCGCCGACTACACCTTGATTTACCATTGTAATTATTTGACGAGAATATTCTCCTAATTGTTGACTTAACCATTCAGCCGTTTTATGACTAACTCCTTGTAAAAATATCTGAGTTCGACAATTATTTAAAGCAGGTAAAGTTTTATCAGAAAATTGATCAATGTGTTGACACATCAAGACAACTCCTGCTTTAGCATTGCGTCCAATAGCGGTTAATTCTTCATAATCAAGATTCTTTAAGCGTGCTGCTTCATCACAGATAAAATAAGTGGGTATCCAGTTATGTTGAGGGTTTCTTAAACGACGATACATCACATTCATTAAATAACGAATCATAACCGCAGCTAAAGCTGAACCAAATTTTCCATCGGCTAAACTTTGACCAATGACTAATGTATGACGATTTTTGCCATTAAAACTTGATAATAAATAAAGATCACTTTTTCCGTCACAAATCGCCTTAACATCTCTATCTTGGAAAGGTGTTAATTTATTCAATAAAAAACTAATATCTAAGCCAAAACGATCATCAGGTAAACTTAAATAAGATAACTTAGCTTCCCATTGTGCCATAATATAAGGATTGGGAAAACAATGTTGTAATAACGCTCTCATTCCATTTCGATCTACTAATAATTCGGGTAATTCACTCGGTTTAATTTTGACAATATTTTGCTTGCGTGCGCTGACAACTACTCCTAAAATAGCGGTTAACCAGCCAATATCTCGCACCCAAAAAGCAGCATTTTGATCATTATCATTGATATCGCCATATAAGGCCTCCGCTAATGCTCTAATTTCCTTTTCTGTACCGTATTTTTCCAATTCTTCTAGGAAATTCCAGACAATTCGATGATTCCGATTACTAATATCCCACGTCATCAAACGAGAGCCAGTTTTTTGTGTCATAGGGAACAGACGAGCGCTCAAAAATCCCGCCGCATCAACCACAATTAAATTACTAATATTCATTAAATTTTCGGCAGATTTAAGCAAAAATTCCGTTTTTCCTGCCCCTGTTGGGCCAACAATTAATAAGTGTTGATGAAGATAGTCATGAGGAAGCCAAACATCCCGACGACGATTACAGCTATTATTACTAATTTCGACGTAATTTCCGAGCCAAAAGTCGCCATTATTAGCATTTCCTAACGCCAAATTACTAGCTTCTTGTTTATTAGCAGTTTGCGAGTAATCATAAAGTTCATTGTAACTAACCCCCGGTTTTAAGGATTCTCCTGTCCCTAAAATTAGCAATTTTTTTCCGAATAGGAGACGATTTCCGCCTTTAAACCCTTGATTTAATGTCCATCCTAATCCTTTTGCCGCAGCAATTCTCATTTTGAAAACAAAAGAAGATAAAGTTCTCTTGTTCACATAGAGAACTTCTGTCTAATTATCATTTTTTTTCAAGATAATCATCATAATTAGCTTCAAGAGACAGTTTTAAAATATCTGCCCATAAAA
>NZ_JASJFG010000364.1:0-4943 GCF_030065375.1 Microcystis sp. M49636_WE2
AATTCCTAAACAGGTTTTCCCCACTGTCATATCGGGAACTAATTCCGTAGATTGGAAGGAAACCGAAACGTAAAATCCCGACGCTTTTTGGATAATTCGAGCTTGTTTAGGCTCGAACCAGGGCGGGTACTTTCTGGATTTCCTAATCCGAATTTTTCCCAATTGTGGAAAATTTAAGTATTCGTCACCTAAGAAGTTTATTGTAGGGGGTCTAAGTGGGTTTTAGCCTAACTGCCTAATCAAACAACAATCTTAAGCTTTATCTCCTCAGTCCTCAACAGTGGTACAATTGCCGTCATAGCTAGGGGTGTCTGAGGCAATCAGGCTGAGAAAGACCCTTAGAACCTGAGACTGGGTAATTCCAGCGTAGGGAAGCTGTTTACAGAGGAAATAAAATTATGAGACAAGAATGGGTTGCCCCCCGGCGCGGACAAGCAAATGTATCGCAAATGCACTACGCCCGTCAGGGGATAATTACCGAAGAGATGACGTATGTGGCAAAACGGGAAAATCTCTCTCCCGAATTGATTCGCAGCGAAATCGCCCGAGGAAGACTGATTATTCCCGCTAATATCAATCACCTCAACCTCGAACCCATGGCGATCGGTATTGCTTCTAAGTGTAAAGTTAATGCTAATATAGGGGCTTCGCCTAACTCCTCGAATATTAACGAAGAACTGGAAAAATTACACCTAGCGGTCAAATACGGCGCGGATACGGTGATGGATCTTTCCACCGGTGGCGGTAATTTGGACGAAATTCGCACTGCGATTATCAATGCTTCTCCTGTCCCCATCGGTACTGTACCCATCTATCAAGCGGTGGAAAGCGTTCACGGTAATATTGAAAAACTCACCGCCGAAGATTTCCTCCACATTATCGAAAAACACGCCGGGCAAGGGGTAGATTACATGACAATTCACGCAGGAATCCTCATCGAACACCTGCCTTTAGTCAAAACTCGTCTGACCGGGATTGTCTCCCGGGGCGGTGGTATTATTGCCAAGTGGATGTTACACCACCACAAGCAAAATCCTCTCTACACCCATTTCGATGAAATTATCGAGATTTTCAAGCGTTATGACGTTTCTTTTAGTCTCGGTGACTCCCTGCGTCCCGGTTGTACCCACGATGCTTCCGATGCAGCCCAATTAGCGGAATTGAAAACCCTCGGCCAACTGACGCGTCGCGCTTGGGAACACGATGTACAGGTAATGGTGGAAGGACCTGGCCATGTTCCCATGGATCAAATTGAGTTTAATGTGAAAAAACAAATGGAGGAGTGTAGCGAAGCACCTTTCTATGTTCTTGGTCCCCTTGTCACCGATATTGCCCCAGGGTACGATCATATCACTTCGGCGATCGGGGCGGCTCTGGCGGGTTGGTACGGGACGGCGATGTTATGTTATGTCACCCCGAAAGAACATCTCGGTTTACCCAACGCTGAAGATGTGCGAAATGGCTTAATTGCCTACAAAATAGCGGCTCATGCGGCAGATATCGCCCGTCATCGTCCGGGGGCGCGGGATCGTGATGACGAACTCTCCATCGCTCGTTATAATTTTGATTGGAATCGTCAATTTCAGTTATCCTTGGATCCCGATCGCGCTAAGGAATACCACGATGAGACTTTACCCGCAGATATCTATAAGACGGCGGAGTTTTGTTCGATGTGTGGACCGAAATTCTGTCCCATGCAAACTAAAGTCGATGCCGATGCGATTACGGAATTAGAGAAGTTTCTCGCTAGTCAGAATCAAGACAATTTAACCCCAGTTTAAAGGGGAGTTATGGGAAGGGCTGATTTGATTTCAGCCCTATTCCTAACATATAAGTCAAAATTCGGAGAATAACCGCCATTTTTTGACTAATTGACCCGTTTTTCTAGATATTGACCGATCATCAATTCCTGACCGGCGCGAGAGATAATAGTTTGTCGGGTGCGATATTGTTGACCGATGAGTTTAATTTCTTCTTCAAAGACAGAACCGGCGTATTCTGTTCTCAGACAGAGAGTAGAGGGGTTAGGAAAGGTATAAATGGCACTAACGGGTTTATCCGTCGCAAATCCCCGATCGCGATAGAGAATATTATCTAAAATACCGAATATAGTGGAACCGTTGGAGGGTTTTTTACTCTGGGGACGGAGATAATTACTTTGCCAAGTCACTTCCGTACCACCTAATAAAGCTGTATCTTCCAGATTATGTAAACGGGCAAGTTGAATTAATGGTTCGCTGCCTTGGGGTAAATATTTAATCTCGATGGCGCTGATAACTTCTTGGGGTTCCGTTTCTTGGGTGAGGGTGTAATAACGTCTCTGGGATTGCCAGCGTCCTTCTGTCTGCTTAAAAAAGGCTAAAGCCAAAGTTTCTAGCGATAATTGGGCGGTTTGAATTAATGTCATAGAAATAAAACCTTTCCTGTTTTTTGGTAGAGCAGATTTGTTATCCTTTGTCAAGAGTTTGCCAGAGAACTGTTACACATCTTAATACAATTATAACCTTGCGGGGAAATTAAGTGGTAGGTGTGTTGAGGGAGATAATTGGGAAAAAGTCGCATAGATACAGCAGTTACACGGAAAAAAGGGGATAACATTGCTAAAACCTGCGAGCTTATCCTAGTTACTTCCATTTACCCCTATCTATCGATTAATTCTGTCAAATTGGCTACAGTGAGGCCGAGGTGATTCCCCCAACCCCCTTTTTTACCTGTTACTTTTCACCCGATCTGTCCGGTCTTGCTATTGTTAAAAATATAGAACCTCCGAACAAGGTCTCAACTCCGTGCAGTTAAAACAAGTAATCATCGCTCACAAGGCCAACCATCCCCAAAGTAAAGCATGGGCGGAAAAATGCGCTAAACAGTTAGAAGCCCGTCAGTGTAAAGTTTTAATGGGACCCAGTGGCTTTAAAGATAATCCCTATCCAGTATTTTTAGCCTCAGCATCGGAAAAAATCGACCTCGCCATCGTTTTGGGCGGAGATGGAACCATTTTAGCCGCCGCTCGCTATTTAGCTCACGAAGACATTCCAATTTTAGCGGTGAATGTCGGCGGCCATCTGGGATTTTTAACGGAACCTTTTGAGATTTTCCAGGATACGGAGACGGTCTGGGAGCGTTTACAATCGGACCACTATGCGGTACAACAACGAATGATGTTAAAGGCCAGAATCTATGAAGGGGATAAAAGAAACCCGCAGCCAGTGAGCGAGGCATTTTATGCCCTGAATGAGATGTGCGTGAAACCCGCTAGTATCGATAGGATGCCCACCTCAATCCTCGAAATCGAAGTGGACGGGGAAATAGTAGATCAGTACCAAGGAGACGGTTTATTAGTGGCTACTCCCACGGGATCCACCTGTTACACCGCTTCCGCTAATGGCCCGATTATACACCCTGGCATGGAAGCGATCGCTGTCACCCCGATTTGTCCCTTGAGTCTCTCCAGTCGGCCGATTGTCATTCCCCCGGCATCTCTGGTCAGTATTTGGCCCCTGGGAGACTACGAATTAAATACTAAACTCTGGATGGATGGTGCTTTAGCCACTTCCATTTGGCCTGGGCAATGGGTGGGAGTTACCAAAGCTGAAAAATTCGCCCAATTTATTATCCTGCGGGAAAGCTATTCTTTTTATCAGACTCTACAGGAAAAATTGCAATGGGCCGGGGCGAGAATTCATTATGATGGCAATCGTCATAATTAGGGTTTGCGGCAAAAAGTTTTTCGTGGGGACAGGGTGTGGGGTGTAGGGTGTAGGGTGTAGGGTTTTACCGATTTTGAGGGGGTCAATTACCTAATTTTCAGGGAAAAAGTCCCTGAATTTTCCCCCCAATCACTCCAAAGGTCGGCACTTTTTGAGGTCAAAAAAGTCTAAAAACCTTATCCAACAAGGTTTTTAGATTTATTGAACAAGCCCTAAGTATATCTTCTAAAATTGGTCATTACTTCCGATTTTATCAGTAAATCTAGGCTTTTGGGGGTAGAACCCCCCAAACCCAGATGCACATTTGCTGATTGTCGGTATTTCTGCAAGAGAGGGTCAAAAGTTGTCAAAATATTTGACAAAGTTGCCACTTTATGGTAAGAAATTGGGTTATTATTATCCCTTAAATTTTAAATTTCATCCCATCCAGTTAAGCCAGAAGACATAACATAACTGGTAACGGTTGCTTCAAAAAAGTTAGCTTTGGTGTGGCCTTCTTTTTTGGTATCGGAGAAGCGTTCCAGATGGTTATAAGGACTTTTGTTATACTTTTCTTCCCTGTATAAAGGCTCAAGTCCGATCGCTTTTAGCCGAATATTAGCGAGGTATTTAGTGTACTGTTCGGTACTGTATTCGGTAATACCTAAAATGTCGTTGCCAACGATGTGATTTGTCCAGCGACATTCGTGTTTAACGGCACTATCGAACATCTCATAAATCTGTTCAACGGAATGGGGAAAAATTGCCATGGCTTCAGGAATAAGTTTCTGATACAAACGGACGTGACTTAATTCGTCCCGGTTGATCATTTTGAAAACGTCAGCACTACCGGACATTAGCTGTCGAGAAGCGAGATTATAGAAAAAGATAAAGCCGTTGTAAAAATACAAACTCTCCAGCAAATAATCGGCAAGAAGGGCGATAAAATAGCTTTCAGTAGTTTGTTTGTCGATGTATTGCTGGTAGAGACTAGCGATAAATTCACAGCGATCCTTGAGAACTTTATCGGTACGCCAAAAGTCATAAACTTCGCCTCTGCGATCCGAGGGAATAATGGTTTCAATTAAGTATTGATAACTTTGATTGTGCATGGCTTCTTGAGAAATTTGTTCCGCCATACAAAGACTAATTTCTGGCGCAGTGACGCTACCTTTTAGGTGGGGAATATTACAGGTTTGCACGGAATCAAGAAAGGTTAGATAGGACAAAATACCATCATAAGCATATCTTTCTTCG
>NZ_JASJFG010000179.1:0-2310 GCF_030065375.1 Microcystis sp. M49636_WE2
AATGGAAAAACAGCACTTTTTCTCGGTCAATGATTAGGATAAGTTATAACTTAAAAATTAATCAACAACTAAAGCTTATGCTTGTAGCTAAGTGAAATCATTGATTAAGAGACCTGTACTTTTCAATGACTTTTTCAGCAAACCCTAACTAAATGTTCTTGGCAGATGCTTGAGTTCTCAATCTAGTATTCAAAGCTACTGATTGCGGGTGAGTTCAGCCGTAGGGTGAGTTCCCTAATGTGGCTCCTACTGCTCCAGCGATCAATTTTTGGGAACGCACCATGCACATTGATTGAAGCTGTGGGTTTAAGTGCAATGCCACCCTTGTCGGCCCAGTTGGGGAATGTTAGCGAAGATACCCAATGTTTAGGTTAAAACATTGGGGCAAAAGTTGCAACAGGGTCAGGCCAATGACAGTTAATCAACCCCGCTACAGTAAAGAAGAATTCGCTCGACGTGGTAAAGAGATTTATGAATCTCAGGTGCGCCCCCAAGTCGAGTAGGGCAATCATGGGAAGATTGTGGCAAAAGCTTATTAGATAAACTCCGCTATTTACAGAGTTTTATGTGTCAACATATCAGCTATTTACACTGGTTTAGGAAAATTGTCTATTCAATTTTAAAAATGGCGTTTTGTGGTTGTTATATTGTTAAATGTAAAGTTTTATTACGAGATTCAAGGTTTCTGGGGTTAGGGTTGTTTTCGGATTAAAATTATGATCGTTTGTTTCGACAGTTATTCTATTTTTACCTCCTCGATCAAACAGTACAATATTAACACGGGCTTTGGCATCTAAACTAAGACGTAACATCGTAGGGTCTTCAGGTGCTTCCCGATTAATGTTAGCTAATTCATCAAAGATTGCTGCGGTTTCTGTCATTTTT
The DNA here is from genome assembly GCF_030065375.1 of Microcystis sp. M49636_WE2. NCBI lineage: Bacteria > Bacillati > Cyanobacteriota > Cyanophyceae > Chroococcales > Microcystaceae > Microcystis > Microcystis sp. M49636_WE2. The sequence continues at coordinate 886 of NZ_JASJFG010000179.1, forward strand.
TTTGAGGTAAAAATTTAGCCAATCTTTTCAGAAGATAACCTAAGTTATTTAATTTAACCCGAATAGTTTCCTCGGTCGGTAAATCCTCATCGCTGTACCCCTATTTAGCTATGACAAACATTTTCGGGCGGTCAATGGGTTGATAACGGGAAATAGCATCGCCGATTTTGCGATTATTCGATCTTAAGAGAATTGCTTCGGCTCGGTATCGCTGAAAGTGTAGCTTCAAGGGATACCAATAAGCCAAAAGTAAGAATCGAACTTATCAAAAACTATTTGAGAGGTAGTCTTTAACTTTTGTTAAAAATAAGTGAATGGACAAACTCAGAAAAATTAAGTTTTGAAAGTTTAATTGCACTTTAATATACTTTCACTTTACCCTAGAAGAAGAACATCAAAAAGTCAAAAAATATACATGAAGACGGTCAACAAGGAGGGAATAAACCAACGAACTCATCCCCAAAAAAAAGCGTTTTAAGTAGGAATTGAAAGAGCCGCGGACAGGGTGAGTAGTTTGAAAGATTGAGAGGAAAAATACCATGACGACAACCGTTCAACGCTTAAGCCAACTAAATTTTGCATCCCTATCACCGGCAGGGGGATTGTTCCCGTCGCCGATCGCCTGGGAAGACCAAACGTTCTATTTCTTGATGCTCGATCGCTTCTCCGATGGTCGTGAAAACGGGTACAAGGACAACGAGGGGAATTTGGTCCGGAGTGGGACAACCCCAGCCTACAGTCCCGCTGGTGCGGAAAATGCCGTGAAAACAGAAGCAGATGCGGCTCACTGGCGCGAGGCGGGGACAAAATATGTGAGGGGAACGCTCAAGGGGTTAGAGAGCAAAATCGGCTATCTGAAACGATTGGGGGTGACGGCGCTCTGGATTAGCCCTATTTTTAAACAGGTTCGGTTTCGGGAAACTTATCACGGCTACGGCATCCAGAATTTTTTAGAGGTGGAACCCCACTTTGGCAGCCGCGAAGACTTGCGGGAAGTGGTGCGAACTGCCCATGCCAACGGCATCTATGTGGTTTTGGATATCATTTTGAATCACGCGGGCAACGTCTTTTCCTATTCGGGAGAACAGGATCACCCTTGGACTGGGGGGATGTACCCGGTTGAGGGTTTCAACGATAAAGACGGTAATCCTACCATTCCCTTTGTCAAACCCGATCCGCAAAATCCCCCCGATTATGATGGGGCATTATTTCCGGTGGAATTGCAGGATCCCGATACCTTTACCCGTAAGGGGTACATCAAAAATTGGGACTTTGACATCCTCACCGCCGTAAACGGACGGCGATTCCCAAACCTCACGATTTGAGTTTCTGCTTCTTTCCCGAAGGATTTTTCGCACCTGCCTTAACAGATTTACTCTGTTCTGGTCTTATGGTCGCTCTACAGACTGACACCGCAAGCCCTGC
>NZ_JASJFG010001055.1:0-8178 GCF_030065375.1 Microcystis sp. M49636_WE2
CACTTAAACCCAAAAATAATCAAAATAAATTAATTTGGCTAGAAATTTCGGCCAATCGGGTAATTATGACCATGCAGGGCCAGGGAAGATTCGCCTATCGTCATTTTTGGGAGCAAGGGGTTTTTGGTGTCAGTCGCTACTGGTTAAATGCCGAAAGTCCTCAACCGGGTTACGCTTTTCGCCTCCGCAACTATACCCGTAGTCTCAAATTAGAGGGGAATAATTTCCCCGAATATTTGCGTCTAGAGTACGAATTATGGTCAGATAACCTGATTTTAGGTCATTATGTCCTTCATTTGCAAGTACACCAATAAATAGGGTTGGCTGAATAGAGCTAAAAACATTGTTGGAGAATACTTTTAGACTTTTTGTCCTCAAAAAGTGCCAGCCGGTGGCAAAATTTAGGCACTTTTTTCCCGAAAATTAGGTAATTGTCGGGTGGATTGAAGACTTAGTGCTACACTTCCCGAAACGTCGATTTTATTTGAGCTTGTTGTTAGGAATCCACTTAAAAGAGGTTGTTTAATCTGGCTAATATGCTCTTGGGTATGATATGGGGAAAAGTTCCAGCGATTGCGCTAAAATGGAGTAGTATGCCGCAAGTTTCCACCTGTCGTTACTCTGAGGACTGTTAGACAGAAAGTTTCTGTATAATCAATAGTTAGACAGAGTTTGAGTCAAAGAATTAAGACAAATACAAGGTAGTTTTTATGATTCGCAAACTTTTGAGTGTTTCCATGCTGGCTACAGTTCTTGTAGCAGTCGCATCATCAACTCCTGTTCAAGCCAAGCCAAAAACTTATAAATGCGAAAGTTATAAAACAATGGATGGTCAATGGCGATATCGTATTTCTCCTCCACTTCAGGGTAGTTTTGGCAATACTCCAAATAGTCAAAATTTTATGAATTGTTTTATTCCAGTTTCTAACAAAAAGTGTAGATACGATAACAATACTGGAGATGGCTGGCATGAATGCGGTAAATGCAAAAAAGCTCCAAATGATCCCTTCAATTTTTGTCTAAGAGAAGGCTACGGTGAAATCATTGAAGTTCCTAACAGAGGTCGTTATCGTGCCTTTAGGACAGGAACTACTATTGTTTTAGATTAGGACAATGGGAAGTGCGATGCCGAAGGCACTGCATAGCAGTACGCTATCGCCGTAGGGTGCGTTCCCTAATGCAAGTCCTGCTACAAAGCGCTCGCTTTTTGGGAACGTACCATGCCCATTGATGGCAGTGCGATCGCCGTTATCTTCTTGATTAAACTTTAAAACTGCCATTGCTTGGGATAGGAACGTCACTGGCGATCGCTTTTTGGGGATGAGGAGTGCGATTGCTGATCTTGTCGTTTAGGTCGAGGTAACAAAACCCAACAAGCTTTGTTATAATATTTTTGTCATAAAGCAAGACTTATAAAAATAGATTTATGCCAGAAATTACTCGATTTTATGGAATTATCATTAAAATCTTTTTTGCCGATCATCCACCTCCCCATTTTCATGCGATTTATGGAGAATATAACGCCCTATTTAATCTGGAAACCTTAGAAATCATTGAAGGAGACTTACCTAATAGAGCCACAAAAATGGTTGTAGAATGGGCAACAATCTATCAATCAGAATTATTGAAAATGTGGAACACTCAAGAATTTAATAAATTACCACCTTTGAAATAAAACAATGCTTTATCCCAAAATAACATCAGCCGAAATCATTGAAAATTATACTCTATTGGTGCATTTTTCTAATCATCAAGCTAGAAAATATAACTGTGAAAATCTACTAGAAAAAACGATGTTTTCTTCCCTTAAAAACTATGCTTTCTTTAAAAACTTTCAACTTGATCCATCAGGTAGCGGAATCGTTTGGAATGATGAAGTTGATATAAGCGAGTATGAAATTTGGATCAATGGAATTGAACTATGATTGCCGATCTTGTAGTGCGATCGCTGTTATCTTCTTGATTAAACTCTGAAATTGTCATTGCTTGGGATAGGAACGCCAATGGCGATCGCTTTTTGGGGATAAGGAGAGGCGATCTCTCTTTGTGAGTTGGAAAGTTGTCATCGATCCGCGATCGCGGATGTCATTATTGCCCAAGCAGAGTAAAATAAAAGTCTGTATTGAAAAAGGGGAAAGTAACAATGCCGCCAACAATGCAATTTAGTCAAATCTTAGAAATGATTGACTATCTCTCTTTTGATGAACAAGATGACTTGATCAATATTGTTAAACATCGGCAAATCGAAAAAAGACGAGAACAAATTGCTCAAAATATTTCTCAAGCTCGACAAGACTATCAAAATGGTAATGTTTTTCGAGGAGATGTTGATTCCATTATTGCCAAACTAAACAATGATTAACTTGGTTTTTAGCCAATCATTTAAATGCGCTTTCAAAACAAGGATTAAACGACAACCCGACTTAAAATCAAAAATAGAAGCCAAATTGAGACTACTCGCTGACGATCCCTATAATCCAATATTACGCAGCCATAAACTAAAAGGGAAATTATCAGATGCTTGGGCTTTTTCTGTTGAATATGATTGTCGAATAATTTTCAATTTTGAATCAAACCCTGAAACCCAAGAAGAAGAGATCAACCTAATTGATATTGGAACTCACGATGAGGTTTATTGAATATGATTTTTTATTATGTTAGCAAGGTTTCGGAGTTGGCGATCGCTTTTTGATGATGGGAAAGGGCGATCATGTAAGTAGCTGGTTATAATTAAATTAAAAATGGATTTTAGGTTCGATCCCCCCTTAATCCCCCCTTGATAAGGGGGGCATCTGATAATTTTTAACGCCTACCTACTTATAATCCAAAATATTATGAACTAGATACAAAATCTCGATAAAATGGAGATAGAATGGGACAATAATAAAGCTGCTGCCAACTTGATCAAGCATAAAATTGATTTTGAAGATGCAAAAAACATTTTTCTAGATCCCAACTGTCTGGAAAGAGAAGATAAACGTGATTATAATGAAACTAGAATTCAAGTAATCGGTATAGTTAATCAAGTAGTTTTATTGGTCGTCTATACCAAAAGAAACGGCAGATACCGCATTATTTCAGCAAGGAGAGCCAATAAAAATGAACGACGACAATATTACCAGAGTCAGACTTGATCCCGAAAATGTTAGTCATGGTAAGACAGATTGGGAAAAAGTTGCAGCAATGACTGAGGAAGAAATTGACAAAGCAGCCGAAGCAGATTCGGACTGTCTCCCCCTATCTCAACAAGAATTAAATGAGTTTCGCCGTACATCAATCACAGATGCCGATCTTGTAGTGCGATCGCTGTCATCTTGTTGATTAAACTTTAAAATTGTCACTGCTTGGGATAGGAACGCCAAGGGCGATCGCTTTTTGGGGATGAGGAGTGCGATGCCGAAGAACGTAGTGCGATCTCTGATCTGGTAGAAACCCAACATTACTTTTTCCCAAATTACCACCCAATATCTGAGTTATAATCAATAATATCCATTCTACACCTTAATCAAATAATTTAACTTATGTCTGCTACAATTCGTGAAGAACTTCACCAACAGATTGACCGATTACCTGATGACATTGTTGAAAAAATTGCCAACTTTACCCGATTAATTTCCCCTGAGCCAAACAAGATTTCAGAACATACTAATTGGCAAGATGAAGACTGGCAAAAATTTTCATTAGAGCAATTTTTCAAAGAAGGAGATGAAATTGAATATTCCCTAGCAGATGCTCAAGAAATTTATCAACCATGAAACCAGGTGATATTGTTCTAATTCGTTTTCCTCAAGCAGACTTGAAATCAGGAAAACTGCGTCCAGCTTTAATTATTGCTATTTCACCAAGTCGCCATCGTGATTTATTACTTGCTTTAATTTCTTCTCGTCTCCATCAAGCTACTCTAGGATTTGACGAAATTATTAATACCTCAGATTCTGACTATATTACTACTGGACTTAAAGTGGCTTCTTTAATTCGACTAGGACGATTAACAAGTGTCGAATCATCTGTAATCAATGCACGTTTAGGAACTATCTCACCAGAAAGACTAATACGGATTAAAAATCTTTTAATCAATTGGCTAAGAAAATAAAATTAGTGCTGTAGGGTGCGTTCCCTAATGCAAGTCCTATTACTCCAGAGATCGCTTTTGGGGAACGCACCATGCACATTGATGGCAGCTGTCAGTCTAAGTGCGATGCCGAAGAACGTAGAAGCATGAAACCCAAGGACTGATCATGTTACGCTACCGCTAACCCGTCCTACAAATAATTTTGTCTCCCTCGCTATTTTCTAGATATCTTTCTCCTTGTCCTTTTTCCCTTTTTTAAGAAAAGGTAGAACACCTAAAACCACTCCTGTACCCAGGATAGTTAAGGATGGTTCAGGCACTTGCACTGTTTGAGTTTCTTGATACAAATAGGCTGACCCCGCACTCGTTGCGCCGGTGCTATCCCCATAAGCCCCAATCAAGGCAGTTGTGCCACTGAGGGACACGGAATTGCCAAAATAGTCGTAATCTTCAGCGGTGGGGTTGTTGAAGGTTTGCTGGAGGGTGCCTGTGGTTGTCTCAAACAAATAGGCTGACCCCGCATTCGTTGCGCCGGTGTTATCGTTAATAGCCCCAATCAAGGCAGATGTGCCACTGAGGGACACGGAATAGCCAAAATTGTCGTACTCTTCAGCGGTGGGGTTGTTGAAGGTTTTCAGGAGGTTGCCTGTGGTTGTATCAAACAAATAGGCTGACCCCGCAACCGTTGCGCCGGTGTTATCGCTAGGAGCCCCAATCAAGGCAGATGTACCACTGAGGGACACGGAATAGCCAAAATAGTCGAAATCTTCAGCGGTGGGGTTGTTGAAGGTTTTCAGGAGGTCGCCAGTGATTGTATCAAACAAATAGGCTGACCCCGCATTCGTTGCGCCGGTGTCATCCCGATAAGCCCCAATCAAGGCAGTTGTGCCACTGAGGGACACGGAATAGCCAAAATAGTCGTCATCTTCAGCGGTGGGGTTGTTGAAGGTTTTCAGGAGGTTGCCTGTGGTTGTATCAAACAAATAGGCTGACCCCGCATTCGTTGCGCCGGTGTCATCCCGATAAGCCCCAATCAAGGCAGTTGTGCCACTGAGGGACACGGAATAGCCAAAATAGTCGAAATCTTCAGCGGTGGGGTTGTTGAAGGTTTTCAGGAGGTTGCCTGTGGTTGTATCAAACAAATAGGCTGACCCCGCACCCGTTGCGCCGGTGCTATCGTAAGGAGCCCCAATCAAGGCAGTTGTGCCACTGAGGGACACGGAATAGCCAAAATTGTCGAAATCTTCAGCGGTGGGGTTGTTGAAGGTTTGCTTGAGGGTGCCTGTGGTTGTATCAAACAAATAGGCTGACCCCGCACCCGATGCGCCGGTTTTATCCCCATAAGCCCCAATCAAGGCAGATGTACCACTGAGGGACACGGAATAGCCAAAATTGTCGTACTCTTCAGCGGTGGGGTTGTTGAAGGTTTTGGTTAAGGAGAGAGGGGTAAAGGCTTGAGCCGGGGCGATTACTCCCGCTAAGGAGGTTGTTCCTACCACCAATAGACAAGAAACAAGAGTTTTTATCATCTAGGTTTATCTGGGATTTAAGAATTGAGCTGCGCTGCTTTTGCCGGTTAGCTAAGGGACAACCAACTAAAAGTCGCAGATAGACTATACACATTACCCCCCCCCGCATTGTATTCTACGATACATTTTAATAAATCTTTATATTCCTGGTATAGCAGTTCCAATACAAGGACCGCTATCGCCGTAGGGTGCGTTCCCTAATGCAAGTCCTGCTACAAAGCGATCGCTTTTGGGGAACGCACCATGCACATTGATGGCAGTGCGATCGCTGTTATCTTCTTGATTAAACCTTAAAACTGGGATCTCTTTGAGTGTCATTAGTGCGATCGCTTTTCTTGTCAACAGTTCTAACTCATGCTGATTTTGATATATAGCGTTTCCTAAGCTAGTGAGGTACACATATTTTTCTTCCCTTTTGACTTTTGCCTCTTGCCTTTTGCCTAAAACCCATAACTTTTGTACCTCAGCAGACTGAAAAACGCTATAATAGCCATAATTGTTTGACATCTTAAGAGAAAAAATCATGATTAGAGCGATTAAACAGAAAGGAATTGTTGGCAGAGAAGGAAAAATAGAGCTTTATTCTACGGAACTAGAAGAAGGAACAGATGTGGATATTATTATTTTAGTATCTGATCCTGAACCCGATACAACCGAATATCTTCTTTCAACAGAAGCCAATCAGCGTCAATTATCGGAAGCTATTGACAGAATAGAAAATAAAGAAAACTTAGTGACAATTACCGTAAAAGAATGGCGTGAAAAATATAGTATTTGATCCGAAAGCTTTTAAACAATTCAATGAATGGGCGATAGAAGACAAAAAACTCTATAAAAAAATCGTTGATTTAATTGACGACATATTGCGCCATCCCTTCTCTGGAATCGGTAAACCCGAACCCTTAAAACATCAACTCAAGGGTTATTGGTCAAGACGCATTAATGATGAACATCGCTTAGTTTATAAAATTACAGAAACAGAAATTATTATTATCAGTTGTAAATTTCATTATGACTAGGCTCAATGCGATCGCTGTCATCTTCTTGATTAAACTTTGAAATTGTCATTGCTCGGGATGGGAACGCCAAGGGCGATCGCTTTTTGGGCAGCAGCAGGAGCGAGTGCCGATTTTGTAGAGTTCGTCCCATGTACCTTTTACCCTTTTGAAAGTGTTTTAATCTCTGGGACTTAATCTAATTAAAAAATCAGGCAATTTGTTCGGAAATACGGGGCTGAATTTGCTGAATAATCTCCTCACGGTTAGATAAAGTCTTCAGATCATAAATTACTTGAAGACTGAGCCAGGAAGCAGCATCTCCGCCAAAATAGCAGGCTAATCTTGCTGCCGTATCAGCCGAAATAGAACGACGTTCTTTAACAATTTCATGAATACGAGATGCAGGAACCTTCAAGGCTAAAGCTAAAGCATTCACGCTCATATTTAGAGGAATCAAAAAATCTTCCCGCAGAATTTCTCCTGGGTGAACGGGTCGCATTTGATTAATAGGACGGTTATTCATAATTAATTATTTATGAGTGATAATCAACAATTTCAACATCAGTATGTCCATTATTTGTCCAGATAAAACATAATCGAAACTGAGAATTAATCCGAATACTATATTGTTCTTTTCTATCGCCTTTTAAAGCTTCAAGTTGATTGCCTGGTGGAGAGCGCAGAAACTCTAAGGTTTGAGCCGCATCTAATTGAGTCAACTTCCGAATAGCAGTATCTTTGAAACCACGAAAACGAGGCGGATCTCCTCCTTCAAAAAGTAATCGCGTATGCTTGCATCGGAAAGATTGAATCATATTCAAATGCTATTCCGTTTTGCGTAATATGTCAAGCAAGAACATCAACTGATACTAAATCCGTTGAGTATAGGTAACATATTAGGATAGGCAAAAGGCAAGAGGCAAGAGGCAAAAGGGGGGCTCTCCCAGCTTTGGTGGGTAAAATGTATTCTAAGATACATTTCTCAAGAGCGAGGGGGTGGAACGAACCACAAAGACACAAAGGACACAAAGATCGATCGATCATATAGTAAGTTAAACTTATCACACAGAACCTAGAAGAGCCAAAGGGGGAATAAATAATCAGTCTTTAATAACCGGATTTATTGTCAGCATATCCCTAACACCCTTAAAAACCGACACCCCACACCCACGAAAAGCTTTTTCAGCAGACCCTACTTAGTGCTGTGTATAGAGAAGTTGCGAATTGTTAACCTTAGCTTTGCTAGGAAAATAAAATGTGATATTGTGACCCCAAGGCCGTGAAAAACGGCCAGGTTTTCAGTTTTTTTAAACATCAGGTCGCCACATTCTACAGCTATTTTCGCTCAAAAAAAAACGATTTTCTAGGCATTTCCATGACTTATCTTGTTGAACATCCTTCTACAACCTTTTATTCCTATACCGATACGGGGGTCGACCCCCTGAAAACCGCTCACGGAGTTTATATCACGGTTCACGGACATTTTTACCAACCACCGCGAGAAAATCCCTATCTAGACAGAATTGAACGGCAACCGAGCGCCCATCCCTTCCATAATTGGAATGAACGCATCCATCAC
>NZ_JASJFG010000243.1:0-3854 GCF_030065375.1 Microcystis sp. M49636_WE2
GCTATTATTTAAATGGGCAAAAAAATTAATTTAATAACTGCTACTTTACAAGTTTGTGGAAATTGCCGCCACGGGACAAGTGGGGATACATTGTTCACAAACCACACAACGGGAACGCAAAAACTTAAGACGAAAACTTTCCGGATCAAGGGTTAAAGCTTCCGTGGGACAAACTCCCGTACATAAGCCACAATCGACGCATTTTTCTTCATCAATGACGATTTCGCGACTAACTTGGGAAACGCCAATATTTTGTAATTGTAACCATTTGATCGCCGCTTCTAACTCATCGATATCTCCCGATAATTCTAATACTAATGTTCCCACTTGATTGGGGGCAACTTGGGCGCGGATAATATTAGCGGCGACGTTAAAATCCTTCGCCAGTCGATAGGTAACGGGCATATGGACGGCTTTTTTGGGAAAAGTGAGAGTAACTCGTTTTTTCATGAGGATAGGATAGGATAGGAATAATTTTTGAGAGACTATCCATGACAGCCACCACACCCACCAATAAAATCAGAAATCTGCTGCTGGCAGTAACGGCAGTTATCCTTAGTGTAGCGATTTTCTTCGGGTTTCAAACCACCGCTAGTTCTGTATCTTTGGAAGCGCAAGCGGAAAAAGCGACACCTTTCGATCTTGCCCTCAGTAATGGTAAACCCACCCTAACAGAATTTTATGCTAATTGGTGTACCAGTTGTCAGGCGATGGCCGCTGAAATTGCCGAAATTAAAAAACAATACGGTAATGCCATTAATTTTGTCATGCTCAACGTTGATAATAATAAATGGTTGCCGGAAATTCTCCGTTATCGTGTGGATGGTATTCCCCATTTTGTCTTTTTAAATAATCAAGGACAACCAGTTGCCCAAGCGATCGGAGAACAGCCAAAATCAATTTTAACTGCTAATTTAGAGGCACTTTTAACTAATTCTACCCTACCCTATGCCACCACTACGGGACAGACTTCTGATTTTAATGTCCTTGTGGGTGCTAGTCAAACCGATCCTCGCAGTCACGGCAGTCAAGTTAAGCAGTAATCAGTAATCAGTTATCAGTTATCAGTGGAAAGCTTAGGGCTGAAAGCTATCATTCAAAAGTTAACTATCAATATAGCGCTTTTCACGTTACTGAGGTATCGACAAGTTTTGCCAACAAAGGGTTTAAGTCCCTTGCCCATGCCTCATTCTGATGAAAGCTGCTATAAGTACATTTCATTGACTGAATTTTTTAACTATGGCGATTATTGTTCAACATTTGACCACAGGTAACGAATATATATTCCTAGGAGTTAGTGGGGGTGAAAGTAAGAATATTTTACCCACTAAAATGTTAGGAGATTTCTTCGCAACTGAGACTCCAGATAAATCTCGATCGCTGACGGTTTGTGACGATCAAGGACGGATTCTTTGGTTTCCCGTCACAGAAATGATCGTGGTGGAGGTAGATGGTCAAAAACCCGAAGAATTATTACCAGAAATTATCCCCCCCGAACCAATACCTTTACAATTAGATAAAGAGAATCAACCTCAGTCCCCAGAAAATCAAGGAAACATCGATGAATTTGCCGAAGATGACGATTGGATCTAAAATTAAATACCTAATTTTAGCGGGAATAATTGCCCTATTTACCATTGGCTTTAATTCCCTCTATTCTGTTTCTCAAAACTCGATCGCTTCCTTCCCCGTTGCCGAAGTTAAACCCCAATATCTTAACGATTGGACACTGGAATTAGAGGCAGAATTTCAACAAAGGGCTAAGGAAGTTATTAACCATTTTGCTCAGGCAGAAAGTTATGGCAATTTGTGGGGAGAAAACGAGAAAAGATCCTATCCTATGGCCATGTTTGATTTCTTGGCAGGAAACCAGCAAAAAGCCCTAGATTTCCTGCAACAGGATGACCCACAAACACAAGAACAAGCCCACACTGATTATATAGATTATTATTTTTCTTTTACCCTGAAAGGACAAATTAGAAAATATTTTCTTCTCGGAAAGTATCTCGATCCAGTTTATCGTCAGAGAATGTATAATGCGGCGAAAATTTGGACAGAAACCGACCCTTTACAACGGCCCCACCCTGTCCACGGTACCGGCCAAGGAACGGGTAATGATTGGAGTATAACAAGACGGGGTTTATGGGTAGATAGTCGCAATACTGATAACCTGCGGGCGATGCGCGAAACATCAGTTTATCTGATGGCCGAAGAAACCGGAAATGAAGCAACTCGTCAAATTTATAAAAGTAAAATTAAGCGTTACGTTTCAGCTTTATATAACATCGGGATGGGAGAATGGGATTCAGAAGTTTATCACGGTCACACCTTTGCTCCCTATCTCAATCTCTACGATTTTGCTCAAGATACGGAAGTTAAACAATGGGCAAAAATGACCTTAGATTGGTTATCCATGGCCGCTAGTGTTAAATATTATCGCGGCGGTTGGGGTGGCCCTGTAAAACGTGATTATGGTGGTAGTAATGGGGTAATGCGATCGGATTCTGCCCGAACTTTTTGGTTATACTTTGGTGATACCCCCGTCGCTAATAATCGCCCGGAATTAGACTCTCTTTATCTAATTACCAGTGGTTATCGTCCTCCTTTGGCAGTGATGGAATTAGCCCGAAAAAACTTTAATAAACCGGTAGAAATTCTCGCCAGTAAACCCCTGTATGAACACTGGAAACCGGGCAATAATCAAAGTCCGGGTTATTGGGAAACTCAATTTATTGGGGCTAGTTATCAAATGGGTAGTCTGGCGGGAACTTTCCCTGATGGCGATGTGGCCCCGTTTAAATTAATGGCCTTTAATCAACACAAAGGTGTGGATTTTTTTGTGGCTAACACCGGCAAAAATGGCGTAAAACCGGGCAAAAATCCCGGGGATGAAATCGGACAATATCGCAATCTTTTAATCTGGTTACGACCAGCAGATCAAGCTTTTTTCTGGCAATTACCGAAAACTGCCAAGGTAGAAAAAGATAATAATATCTGGTTTATTCAATTAGAAAAAACTTGGTTAGCCCTGAGATTAATAAATCTTTCTTCTCCTGAAATGATCGAGATTCCTAATTCCCCTTATCCCGATGATAATACTTACCAAGCTTTACCCACAGGTAACAATTATGCGGGTTTTGCTCTGGAAGTGGGAGAAGCGGCAACCCAGGGCAGTTATGAGAATTTTAAGAGCATATTTAAGCAAAAAAGTCAAGTAAATTTAACTCAAATTAATCAGGGCAGGGTTTTATTTAAAGGCAGTCAAGGGCAGAGTTTACAATTGACCTATAATCAAATCAATCTACTGCCGATTTTAATTCGTAACGGTCAAAAGCACGATTGGTCAAAAAATTTCGCCCTTTATAACAGTTTAAGTCGAGATAACTCTCCTGTTTCTTTGGGTTGGAAAAAGGGCAAATTAACCGTCAAAGCAGGGAAATACCAGTTTTCCAATGCCTTGATCCTCTCCTCTCCTTAAGTTAGATATTCTCGATTATTTATTCAGCAAACCCTAGTTATGAGGAGAGGCAAAAGGCAGCTTTGTTCGCCCCACTTCCCCACTTCCCCACTTCCCCACACCCCACACCCCACTTCCCCACGAAAAACTTTTTCAGCAGACCCTATTTATGGGGATTGATCAGACCATTTGCGCTTGATTTAAGAATTCTTGCAATTCTTCTCCTTCGATTACTTCGGTGGTCAAAAGATTAGCGGTAATGGACTCTAATAAATTGCGGTTGTGACTGAGAATTGCTAGGGCTTTTTGGTAACTAGCGTCGATAATTTGTTTAACTTCTTCATCGATCGCTTTGGCCGTATTTTCCCCGATCGAACGGCGGGGACTACCCTGATTA
>NZ_JASJFG010000384.1:0-1683 GCF_030065375.1 Microcystis sp. M49636_WE2
TGATAATAATCTCCAAAATATCCAAGAACCGATTTTAAACGCTCCCGAAGATGTGCGAAAAATCATCGATCGAGTTTTAAAATTGGAAAGAGATAAGTTATACCAGCGCAATCCTCGCAATATCAATGATGATGTTTTAACAATTATTAAAGAAGTAATCCAATAATTAGCTTTTAGCTATCAGGAGTCAGGAGTCAGGAGACAGGAGTTAGGAGTCAGTAGTTAGGAGATTGGTTTTATTTATTCTCCCCTCTCCCTTCTCCCCACTTCATAATTTATAATTCATAATTCCCACTTCCCCATCATCCCCTCACTCTAACTATGAAACTACTATCAATAAAGTTATGTAATTTTCGACAATTTTATGGTAAGACTCCTGAGATACATTTAGCAGCAAGTTCTCGCAATACAACAGTAATTTATGGCAATAATGGGGCGGGAAAAACAACAATTTTAAATGCTTGTACTTGGGTACTGTATGAAAAATTTACAGCAGCTTTTGCCGAACCAGAGTTATTAGTTAATAAACGGTCAATTACCGAAGTAACCACGGGAACTTCCATAGAATGTTCGGCAGAAGTAAACTTTGAACATGAAAATAAACGCTATCAGGTAAAACGAAAATTTTTCGCCTACCAAGATGTAAATAGTAAAATTAAATACGGTTCAAATAGTTTGTATATGCTCTACGCTGGTGATGATGGCAATTGGTACACACCCAATCAACCACCAGAGGATATTATTAATCAAATTTTACCCGAAAGTTTACACCGTTATTTCTTTTTTGATGGAGAATATATCGATCATCAATTCCGCAGTAGTAGCCAAGGTAAAATCGCCGAGGATACAAAAGAATTATTGGGAGTTAAAGTATTAGACAGAGCGATCGAGCATTTAAAAAAAGCCAAAAAATCTTTACAAGATGATCTTAAAGATTTAGGTGAATCGGATTTAAAAAAGTTATTGAAACAGGAAAGTAAAATTGAGCAGGATTTCGAGAAATTAAAACAGCGTCAGCAGGATATTATTAACCAGTTATCCCAGCAGGAAGAATTAAAAAAAGCCGTGACTAATCGCTTATTAGAGTTAAGTGGTGCCGAGGAATTAAAACAGTTAAAAGAAAAATTAGAACAACAGGAAAGAAATCTGCGGCAAGATTTAGTCAGAACTAAGGATAAGTTAAAGAAATTAATTTCCCAGCAAGCTTATCAAGTCTTTTTAAAAGGAATTAATCAAAATTTTCAGCAATTAATCGATCGCCTACGACAACAAGGGGAATTACCCAGTGGTATTAAACAGCAATTTGTCCAACAATTATTAGAGCGGAAAAAATGTATTTGTGGCCAGGAATTACAGGAAAATAGCCAAGCTTATTTAGAGGTACAAGACTGGATGAACAAAGCAGGAATGGCCGATGTGGAAGAAGCGGCCATTCGCTTATCTTCCACAGTCAAAGAAATGGATAAACGGGTCTTAGATTTTTGGCAAGAAGTGGATAATTATCAAGCTAATATTCACCAATGGCGCTTAGAATTATCTTTAGTAGAATCAGAATTAGATGAAGTGCGGGATAAATTTCGCCATTATCCCGATGAAGATATTAAAAATCTGCAATCTCGCTTAGATGCGATCGAGGATTCCCTAAAAGATTTACGCTTGGAACAGGGCAGCAATAAAAATCAA
>NZ_JASJFG010000965.1:0-6720 GCF_030065375.1 Microcystis sp. M49636_WE2
TGTCAGTTATCCCAATCGCGTCTGGAGTCGCACCCAATTAATCGATAATCTCTGGGGAAATGATTTTTTTGGCGATGAAAGGGTAGTAGATACCCATATCCGACGCTTACGCAAAAAAGTAGAACCCGATCCTGCTAATCCTATCTTTATCAAAACTGTAGTCGGTGTCGGTTATAAATTTGAGGATGACATTATTTAGGGTCTGCTGAAAAAGTTTGTTGGTGGGGTTAGTAGTCAGGAGTCGGGAGTCAGTATTCAGGAGGCAGTATTCAGGAGATCAGTAGCTGGTTATAATTAAATTAAAAATAGATTTTAGGTTCGATCCCCCCTTAGTCCTAGGGTGAATTCATAGTAGGGTTGATTCATGAATCAACCCTACCCTTAGTCCTCCCTTGATAAGGGTGGTGTCTGATAATTTTTAACGCCTACCTACTTAGGAGATGGCTTTTATTTATTCTCCCCCCACACCCCACACCCCACACCCCAACCCTAATAAAAAATTCTCCCTAAAGGCATTTAAGCAGTCTTTAACCCTTATGTGCTACAATTTTTGAAGATTTTGCCATTCATTTAGGTTCAATCAGGGATCACAGCCTTTTCAGGGAAATTTTATGACAAGTAACTACGGCGCGGAACAGATACAAGTTCTCGAAGGGTTAGAACCAGTCAGGAAGCGGCCGGGGATGTATATCGGTACGACCGGGCCGCGGGGACTACATCATTTAGTCTATGAAGTGGTGGACAACTCGATCGATGAGGCCCTAGCGGGTTACTGTACTCATATCGAAGTGGATATCAAGGCCGATGGTTCCGTCAGCGTCACCGACGATGGCCGGGGTATTCCCACCGATGTTCACCCCACCACGGGTAAATCTGCCCTCGAAACCGTTCTCACTATACTTCATGCCGGCGGTAAATTTGGCAGTGGTGGTTATAAAGTGTCGGGAGGGTTACACGGAGTCGGGATTTCCGTCGTTAATGCCCTTTCTGCATGGGTCGATGTCACCGTCTGGCGCGATCATAAAGTACATACCCAACGCTACGAAAGAGGTATCCCCGTCACAGAATTGGTCAGTAGTCCTAGTCAAGAGGAAAAAACGGGAACTAGGGTTAATTTCCTGCCAGACACCGAAATTTTTAGCCAAGGCATCGAATTTGATTACAGTACCCTCTCCGGACGTTTACGAGAACTAGCCTACTTAAATGCTGGTGTTAAAATCACCTTTAGCGATTACCGTCCCGAAGAACCCCACATCGAAACCTATTGTTATGAGGGGGGTATTAAAGAATACGTCGCCTATATGTGTCGGGAAAAAGAAACCCTGCACAAAGATATTATCTATGTATCGGGGGAAAAGAACGGAATTAATATCGAAGTGGCGTTTCAGTGGTGTATAGATGCCTATAGCGACAATATTCTCGGTTTTGCTAATAATATCCGCACCATTGACGGGGGAACTCATCTAGAGGGACTAAAGGCAGTCCTGACCCGTACTTTAAATAATGTTGCTCGTAAACGCAATAAAATTAAAGAAAACGAGCCTAATCTAGCGGGGGAAAACGTCCGCGAGGGTTTAACCGCCGTTATTTCCGTAAAAGTCCCCGAACCGGAATTCGAGGGCCAAACCAAGACCAAATTGGGTAACACCGAAGTCCGGGGTATTGTTGATTCCCTGGTGGGGGAAACTCTCAACGAATACTTAGAACAAAATCCCCAAGTGGCCGACACGATTATCGAAAAAGCAGTACAAGCGTACAAAGCGGCGGAAGCGGCCCGTCGGGCCCGGGACTTAGTACGACGGAAATCGGTCTTGGAATCCTCACCTTTACCTGGTAAATTGGCTGATTGTAGCGAAAGAGACCCAGAAAAGTCAGAAATTTACATCGTCGAAGGGGACAGCGCCGGCGGTTGTTTTCATGGTGATACAGAAATCGCCCTTGTCGATGGACGCAACCTCAGTTTTAAACAGCTAGTGACCGAACAAGCCCAAGGAAAGGAACATTTTTGTTATACCATTCGTGACAATGGCACGATCGGGGTTGAACGAATTATTAATGCCCGCATCACCAAAAAAGACGCAGAAGTAATTAAAATTACTCTCGATCATGGTGAAGCGATTATTTGTACTCCTGACCATCTTTTCCTGTTAAGAGATGGTAGCTATAAACCTGCTGCGGCTTTAACTCCAGAAGATGCTTTAATGCCTTTGTATCGGAAATTGTCCGCTCTTCATGACCCCGGAATCACCATTAGCGGTTATGAAATGGTCTGGAATCCCGCTTCCGATTCTTGGTTGTTCACTCATGCGATCGCTGATTGGTATAATCGTTGGCAGGGAATTAACACAATCAAGAAAACTTACTATCAAAAAACCCTAGCGACCTTAAAGCAAATTGAGATCGATCGAGGTTATATTGATTTGGAAGCTTATCAAAAATATCGGCTTCAGACGCGGGATAAATCAATATTGCGATTTGATTCTTTTTGTGATCGCTACTTTGATGGTGATAAAAATAAAGCCTTAGAAGCGGTGGCTAATTACAATCATCGAGTTGTGGCGATCGAGCGATTAGAAACAAGATTCGATGTCTATGATATCGAGGTTCCTCATACCCATAACTTTGCCCTTGCTTCCGGCGTTTTCGTCCATAACAGTGCCAAACAGGGGCGTGATCGTCGTTTTCAAGCGATTCTACCTCTGCGGGGAAAAATCCTCAATATCGAAAAAACCGATGATGCCAAAATCTACAAAAATACGGAAATTCAATCCTTAATTACCGCCCTCGGTTTAGGGATTAAAGGAGAAGATTTCGATCCCTCACAATTGCGCTATCATCGCATTGTTTTAATGACTGATGCTGATGTGGATGGCGCCCACATCCGAACTTTGTTGTTAACTTTCTTCTATCGTTATCAGAAGAATTTAATTGACCAAGGTTATGTATATATCGCCTGTCCTCCTCTCTATAAATTGGAACGCGGTAAAAATCATTCCTACTGCTATAGCGATCGAGAATTACAGCAAAAGATAGCGGAATTTCCCTCCAATGCTAACTA
Source organism: Microcystis sp. M49636_WE2 (assembly GCF_030065375.1). Lineage (NCBI taxonomy): Bacteria > Bacillati > Cyanobacteriota > Cyanophyceae > Chroococcales > Microcystaceae > Microcystis > Microcystis sp. M49636_WE2. Next base: position 3,059 of record NZ_JASJFG010000965.1, read on the forward strand.
CACAATCCAACGTTTTAAAGGGTTAGGAGAAATGATGCCCCAACAACTTTGGGATACTACTATGAATCCCGAAACTCGCACTTTAAAACGGGTGGAAATCGAAGACGCAGCCAAAGCAGAGGAATTATTTACCATTCTTATGGGCGATCGAGTTGCCCCCCGGCGAGAATTTATCGAAACCCACGGACCGCGTTTAAATCTTACGGATTTGGACATTTAAACGGTAACTTGGGGCTGTGTTAGTCTAGGCTAATACAGCCCCCGATAAAATCCCTAAATCCAGTTACTAATCGGAGGGTTAGGGATTCAAGGAACCCGGGGCGCATTCCAGAACTTCATCGAAAAAATCAGCCGGCAGCGGTGGATTATCGGGGTCTTCTAGGGCGTTTTTGGCAATTTCCGCCTCACTCATCCCTTTAACTTTCTCCCAGTTCGTTTTGCCTTTCAAATTCGCCCACTGTTCGCGGGTGACTCTGGTAATATGTTCTTCGTTCACGGTTGTTAGCCCTCCTAACACTAATTATTCGACGAACCGAGCCACGCCATGTATAAACCACCACCAAAACGATATTATCGATTGTACCCACTAGAATCACTCGAATTTCGCCGTAATTCTGACGGGTATCCACGCGCTCAATTATTGGACCCCTAAAAATCGCTTCCAGGTCGGCGAAATCTATGCCGTGTTTTTCTATATTAGCCTGACGCTTATTTTCATCCCACTCGAAAAGTTGCGGGGTCGTCATTGATGTCGCCGTTGAGGATAACTACCTGGGATCGATCGAAATGGGATTTAATAAAAATAAGGCCGCATGACTAGCCATTTCTTCTGATAAATAAATCTTTTTATACTTAATAATCCCCGTTTCTAGAAAAGAATCCCTTAAAATGGCTTTTGTCCCACTATTAAAGTCAGCTTCGTAAAAAACTTCCTTAATTCCCGAAGAAATAATTAGTTTCAAGCAGGAAATACAGGGTTCTAAAGTAACGTAGATACTAGCACCTTGGGTAGAAATACCGTGTTTAGCCGCTTGAGCGATCGCATTAGCTTCAGCATGAATTGCCCGAGAGGGAATTTCTCCAGATTCTCGACAGGTTCCCAAACCGGGATAACAAAAACCCTGGGCAGTACAATGAACCGTTCCCGATGGGGAACCATTGTACCCCGTAGCTAAAACCTGCCGATCTTTGACAATTACCGCACCGACGGGAAAAGCTAAACAGGTGGATCTGGTGGCGGCTAATTTAGCGATCATTAAAAAATATTCGTCCCAAGTCGGTCTTTTTTCTTCAGAGTTGATCACGGTTTTATACCAAGCTAGAAAAAGCGAAAAAGAGGGAGTTATCTCTGATAGCTTATCATTAGATGACCTCTAAACCAATTACAATTAAAGCATCACCCCCACCAGCAATCCCATGGCCAATAGCGACAAGTAAACCAGCTAGTACACCGAATCAAGCAACAGTTTTAAGCTGATTCATCTTTATTTATCTTAGGAAGTGGCAGGTAGAGGAGATGTGGGGGGGACATTTCAGTTATCAGTGATCAGTTTAGCTTAATGTTACTTAAAACTCAGTGGTTAATAGTCACCAGCCTCTTCTAACTGCTCACTGCTCACTGATTAATGCCTAGCATAAAAACGACAAAAAACTCGAAAGTTAATAATAATTTAAATAATTTGACTGCTTGAGAATAATTGAGATTTTGGCCGATAGCTAAACCCTGACAACCAGAAAAATAACAGAAATTCTTAAGAAGCCAAAGGGGTTAAATCCCCAGAGAGAGCATTGTAGAATGAAGCGGTTAGTTATCTACTAGAAGAGAGGACTTTTCCGTCCCAGCCAAACAATTCTCTTGAAATCTTTAACCCAAATTGCCAAGGAGACTGAGTTTTAATGTCTGTTAATTTTCTAGGAGTTGGTTTGTTTCACCCTCTGCTGACCCCTTATCTCGCCCTCCATATTCCTGACGGCTTTTTGAGTCCATCGGTGAGTCTATTTACTTGGATAATTGCCGTCGTCCTGATTAGCTTTTCTCTCAAAAAAGTGCGCGGTCACTACGCTGAACGGGCTGTACCTTTGATGGGAGTTTGTGCCGCCTTCATTTTTGCCGCCCAGATGATTAATTTTCCCATTCCGGGGGGAACCTCCGGACATTTGTTAGGGGGGACTCTCGCGGGGGTTTTACTCGGTCCCTGGGCGGGTTCTCTGGTGATGGCGGTGGTTTTTATTGTTCAAGCTTTATTTTTTCAAGATGGCGGTTTAACGGTTTTAGGGGCAAATATCGTCAATATGGGTCTGATCGGGACTTTTGGCGGTTATTATCTCTATCTGGGGATTAGAAAAGCCCTCGGTTTTCATAGTTGGCGCAGTATGGCGATCGCAGTTGCCGTCGCTGCTTGGACAAGTGTGGTGGTAGCCGCGTTGTTTTGCGCCCTGCAATTGGCTTTATCGGGGACTGTACCGCCTTTAGTCGCCCTTTTTGCCATGTTATCTTGGCATATCCTCATCGGTATCGGGGAAGCGGTGATTACCGTTTTCGCTGTCGGTTATATCTGGCGAACTCGTCCCGATCTCCTCTACGATCCGCCCCATTCCGTTAATACTTCTGTTTCCCCTTCCTAAGCTTCTCGTCAATAAAGCAATTAATTCGATGAATATTCGCAGAAATAGCCAATTTTTTCTGATTGGTCTGGTATGCTCCCTAATTGTTGCCGTTTTTCTTTCTCCCTTTGCCAGTCCCGATCCCGACGGACTCGATCGAGTGGCGGAAGACTTGCAATTTAGCCAAAAAGAAGACCCCAACGCCCTCGGTAATCAATTACCCTTCGCCCGAATTTTTGATGGTTATGCCCTCAAAGGTGTTCCCGAAGGTGTCGCCACTCCCCTCGCAGGTTTTCTGGGAACTCTTGCCACTTTCGGCATCGCTTGGGGTATCGGTAAATTAGTGATTCCAAAATCCCAAAATCAGGAGTAAGGAATCAGGAGTCGGGAGTGGGGCATTTAGCTGAAATTTCCCCAAATCCCTAAACCCCTAAACCCCTAAATCCCCTTTCTAACTGATAACTGATCACTGATAATTGATCACTGAATAAATGCTACACATTGCCACTTTTTTTCGCGAAAATGAGTGCCAAAATTGCGGTTTTTGGCAGAAACTCGCGCCCCATACCCGGGTTTTAGTGACTCTTTTGTTAGTTTTTGCCACAGCCTTAACTCCCAATGGTAGCTGGGAAACTTGGGGGATTTACGGATTAGGATTAATTATTTTAATTCTGATCAGTCGGGTGACTATTCTTGTACTTTTACGAAGAGTAGCGATCGAATTTGTCTTTATCAGTGTGGTTTTATTGGGAACTCTTTTTCGCGATGGCGGGGAAATTCTTTGGTCTTGGGGATTTTTGCGGATAACTAGCGCGGGATTGCTGGTTTTAGGCAGTGTAGCCCTAAAAGCTTTTCTCTGTCTTTGTACGGTCAATATTCTGGTTTTAACCACAGCGATTCCCGACCTGTTGCAAGCCTTAGTTACCCTGAAAACTCCCCCTTTATTGGTGGCAATTTTGGCTTCTATGTACCGTTATCTAGCTGTTTTGATCGCTGAATTTAATTCCATGCGAAGGGCAGCAATTGCGCGCAATTTAATGAGTAGTCCCCGATGGCAA
>NZ_JASJFG010001008.1:0-9324 GCF_030065375.1 Microcystis sp. M49636_WE2
AGTGATCGATCTTTGTGTCCTTTGTGCCTCTGTGGTTCCTTCCACTCTTCTTTGTCTGATCAGTTCAACTGAATGTAGTGATCGATCTTTGTGTCCTTTGTGCCTCTGTGGTTCCTTCCACTCTTCTTTGTCTGATCAGTTTAACTGAATGTAGTGATCGATCTTTGTGTCCTTTGTGCCTCTGTGGTTCCTTCCACTCCCTCGCCAGCAGGACTGTATCTTAGAATACATTTTAACCAGCAAACCTAAGAGAGCCTTCGCACCGGTGAATACCACATAGGGGTTTTCTGCATCGATCTAATTTTTTCTAGAATGGGGAGAAAAGTAATTGCCATCAATCCATGATTCAGAGTATCTCGTCCTCTTGGTTGTCTGAGTATTCCTCGGCAGTTGCCGCGGGAATTTGCGCTATTTTAGTCTTTTTTGGTTGGTTATGCCTACACCTTAATCTGATCGGCCCGGCTTTCATCCTACTAGCGATCGCATATCTGGTGGGAGGATACGAAAGTACCCAAGCAGGATTGACGACTTTATGGGAGGAAAAAGAACTGGATGTGGACCTGTTAATGATTGTAGCGGCCTTGGGGGCGGCGATTTTGGGACTCTGGGATAGTAATTACTATCTCATCATCGATGGAGCCGTTTTAATCCTGATTTTCGCTATTAGTGGTGCTTTAGAACAGATTGCCATGGCAAAAACCGATCGCAATATTCGTTCTCTCATGGCCATGACTCCCGATACTGCTAGATTAATCACGGGAGACAGGGAAAAAGAGGTTCCTATCAAGCAATTACAGATCGGTGATACAGTTTTGGTCAAACCGGGCGAATTAATCCCCATTGACGGCCTTATTATGGAGGGAAACAGTCCCATCAATCAAGCGCCAATTACCGGAGAATCGCTTCCCGTGGATAAAACCATCGGTGAAGAAGTCTTTGCGGGAACTCTCAACGGTGCGGGAGTGCTACGTTTAAAGGTGGAAACTCCCCCCGAAAGTCGCTTAATTGAGAGGGTGATTCGTTTGGTAGAAAAAGCGCAAAATGAATCCCCTCCCTCCCAACAGTTTATCGAAGGTTTCGAGCGAGGTTATGCGAAAATTATCGTGATTTTGGGCTTAATTTTCGGGATTTTACCGCCTTTTTTCTGGGGTTGGACTTGGGAAACCACTATCTATCGGGCCTTAATTTTTCTCGTGGTGGCTTCTCCCTGTGCTTTAATGGCCTCAATTATGCCGGCTTTGTTATCGGGTATCGCTAACGGGGCAAAACAGGGGATTTTATTCAAAAATGGCGCAAGATTGGAGATGATCGGCCGCATACGAGCGATCGCTTTTGATAAAACCGGCACTCTCACCCTTGGTAAGTTGCAAGTGGTGGAAATTATCCCTATCCATGCAGTCAGCGAAAATGAGGTGTTAGCGGTGGCTGCATCCCTAGAATCCTGTTCGGAACATCCCATCGGATCCGCTATTACCGCCACAGCCAGGGAACGTGGTATAAATTTCTTCAGTGCTAATCAGGTGCAAGCGGTATCAGGACGGGGTATCACGGGAAAAATTGCCGATAAGTCGGTATCTGTGGGCAATTTTGCCTATATTCGTGACCATATTACTGATCTTGACCAGAATATCCTAGCTATCCGCGAACGTTTACAAAAAGAAGGCAGAACCCTCGTCTGGGTAGTACAAGAGAATCAGATAATCGGGGCGATCGCTGTGGCCGATAGCCTGCGGGAATCGGCAGTTAATCTGGTGAAGCAGCTCAAAAAGATCGGTATCGAACATATCGTTTTAATTACGGGTGATAATCAACAAAGTGCCGATAAAGTTGCTGAAAAACTCGGTATTGAGGAGGTTTACGCTGATTTACTGCCCGAAGATAAGTTAACCGTTATCCAAAATCTCCAAGAAAAATATCACACTGTCGCTATGGTGGGGGATGGCATTAATGACGCGCCCGCTTTAGCTATGGCTAATGTGGGGATTGCCATGGGAAAAGCTGGTAGTGATGTGGCCTTGGAAACGGCCGATATTATCCTTATGTCCGATAATTTAGCCAAAATTCCCAGCGCGATTAACCTTGGTCGTCGTGCCAATCGCATCGTTAAACAGAATATCACTTTCGCCCTCGCGTTTATCGGCATATTGCTAATAGCCAATTTTGCCGGTGATATAACTTTACCTCTTGGTGTCATCGGTCATGAAGGATCGACGGTATTAGTGACTCTAAGCGGTTTAAGATTGTTCAAATAGGGATAAAAATACAGAGAACTATGGGCGAAATCCAGGCAATCCGAGGCACAAAAGATATTTTACCGGCGGAGGTCGGTTACTGGCAGTGGTTAGAGGAAACTGCCAGCAGAATTTTAGGGACTGCGCTGTATCAAGAGATACGAACTCCCATTTTTGAACAGACGCAACTTTTTGAACGGGGTATCGGCGAAGCGACGGACGTGGTAGGTAAAGAAATGTACACTTTCCTTGATCGCGGTCAACGTTCCCTGACTTTGCGACCAGAGGGAACGGCTGGGGTCGTTCGCGCCTATATTGAACACAAATTACAGGCCGCCGGAGGAGTACAAAGACTCTGGTATAAGGGGCCGATGTTTCGTTATGAACGTCCGCAAGCGGGTAGGCAGCGACAGTTTCATCAAATCGGGGTCGAATTGTTGGGAAGTGATGATCCTAGGGCGGATGTGGAAGTAATTACCCTTGCCAGCGAGATATTAAAAGCTGTGGGGCTAGAAAACCTAAAATTAGATATTAATTCCCTGGGAAATGCCCAAGATAGGCAAAATTATCGTCAGGCCCTACTAGATTATTTGACTCCCTACAAAGCTGATTTAGACGCGGATTCTCAACAGAGATTAGAAAAAAATCCCCTGCGAATTTTGGATAGTAAGGACGAGAAAACCAAGATTATCTGTAAGAATGCCCCCAGTATTCTTGAGCATCTCGGCAGTGATTCTCAAAAGCATTTTGAACGGGTGCAATCTTTACTAACCGATTTGGGAGTTATCTATAATCTTAATCCCTGTTTAGTGCGAGGATTGGACTATTACACCCATACGGCCTTTGAAATTCAGTCCGATGATTTAGGCGCTCAAGCCACGGTTTGCGGTGGTGGTCGTTATGATGGTTTAATAGCTCAATTAGGCGGTCCAGACACACCAGCAGTGGGTTGGGCAATCGGTTTAGAACGTCTGATTATATTATTACAACAAAAGCAATCTTTATCTTTTTTGGTTCCCGATTTTTATCTTGTCTCCAAAGGAGAAAAAGCTGAGGCCCGCAGTGCGGTGTTAGCGCAACAATTACGCGGATTGGGGTTTAGCGTCGAGTTAGACTTAAGCGGCAGCGCTTTCGGAAAACAATTTAAACGGGCCGATCGAGCTAAGGCCGTGGGCTGTATAATTTTGGGGGATGCTGAGGCTGAAAATGGCACGGTACAACTGAAATGGATGGCCACCCAAGAACAAATTAGTCTAACCCAAGCGGATTTACTGACACAAGCAGGGGAATTAAAAGCGCAAATCTCCCGGCACAAATCCTAAGTTTTAGCGTCATGGGCAAACATTAGGCTCTCTTATTCTTTGTGTCCTTTGTGTCTTTGTGGTTCATTCCACTCGCTCGCTGGCGGGACTGTATCCTAAAATACATTTTACCCACCAAACCTAAGAGGCCAAACATCAGTCCTAGGCTAGGATTATGGAATTTATACTGCAAAAACAAGGGGAGAATCACGGACGCACAATTTCTACTAATTCCCTAGAAATTGTCTCGGGAAACTATCGTCTTTTGGCCCGTCTGGATTCTCCTTTTGCTCATATTGAAGTGCGTATCGATTACGAATCTCCCCAAAGTAGCGAACGATATACCCATTATTATCGATCGGATGCCGGGGGTTGGCTAGAAATTTTTTCCTATCGAGATTTAGGAATAGGTAGCTGGAATATTCGCTGTTATGGGGATATTCTGGCAGAATTGGGGGGGCAAGGTTGGCAAGAAGTGTTAACTTTAATTGTTACTCCTGTTAAGATCAATTATCTGGCTCAATTAGAACAGTTAATTAAAACCGAAATTGAACCTTTATTAGCACTAGAATCCTCTGCGGAGATGATAAAATTAGAATTTGCTGATTTAACCAATAATTCTGCCTTTGTTTTTGATTTATGCCTACCAGAGGAAACAATGACTGCTAGAGAAGGGGTAACTCTAGAACTGCCAGAACCTGCTAATATGAAAAAGAGCCTTCAAAGTTTATCTAATCGCAATTCTGCACCCCTACCCCCGAAAATATCCGGTTCTAATTCTCGCCGAAAATCACCGCAACTGCCCCCAATTCCTAAAAATAAATAGGGTTTGCTGAATAAATGTGAAATATAGACGAGGTAAGGATTTTATACCTTTTGCCCATCAAAAAGTGCCGACCCTTGGAGTGATTGGGGGGAAAATTCAGGTACTTTTTCCCTGAAAATTAGGTAATTGACCAGATGAAAATCGGTAAAAACCTACACCCTACACCCTACACCCTGCCCCCAGAAAAAACTTTTTCAGCAAACCCTATGTAATGATGAGGTGAGGCAGCAACTTAAACCTAAGATTTTTTCAAGAACTTCTGACGAACTCGCGAGATTAACAGGTCTAATTCAGGTAACTTCAATAACATCGCACCGAGGAGGAATAAACCCACCGCTACGGTTGAAGCAAAACCTAACTGTAATAATTGTAAGAAAATATTACCAGCACCGAAAACCTTTTCCCAACCCCAACTAGCTCCCCAACTAGCAACACCAGAAAGTATTGTAATTACCGTTAATCCCAATAAGGATAAACCCCATTCTCCTAGAGGTAAACCCCCTAAACGACGATTTAAAATCACCGTAAAAATGCCCATAGAAAGGATATTAACCCCCACGGTTGCTAAAACAATCCCCGGAGTACCAAAAGGTCTATACAAGAGGAAATCCAGCACACCATTGAGAAAAATATTCACCATACTCACCTTAAAGGGAGTGTCACCATCACCCAAAGCATAGAACACTCGTACTAAAACATCGCGACCGAGATAGAAAAACATCCCGAAACCGTAGGCCATTAATACGGGAACCACCTGTTCCGAGGCAGCCAGATTAAAGGCACCCCGTTGATAGATAACTCGCACTACCGGGAAAGCGAGGGCGATAAAGATAGCGGTGAAGGGTAACATGGTTAAAGCGGTCAATAATAAACCCTGACGGATTCTTTGCTTCAATTCTCCCCAATTTTCCGGTTCCGTCAGTCGAGAAAATATCGGCATAAACGGCACGAGAATCATGTTGGACATGATGCCCAAGGGCGTGAGAACGATAAAACTGGCGTAACGCATGGAAGCGGCGGCATTTTCGATAAAAGAAGCGAAAAAGAGGTCAGTATAAACGTTAATATGCAACATTCCCGAAGATAAGGTCGCCGGAATCATCACCCGCAACACCTCCGACACCCCCGGTATCCGCCAATCCCAACGAAATGTTAATTTTCCTAAACCTGCCTTGACTTGTGCGCCCACTTGTGCTAACCATTGCCAGAGCGCCCCGACGAGAGTACCGCCGGCGAGGACAAAACCCCCCAGTTGCACATATTGCGGCTCATCAATGCGATCGCCAACGAACCAAGCCAGCAAACCCACCCCGATAATCACCGCCACACTGGAAAAAAGCGGACTGAGACTCGGTAGCCAGTATTGGTCTGCCGCGTTGAGAGTACCGAAACCGATGCCGATTAAACCAGCTAAAACCGCCATGGGGGCCATAATTTGCAGTTGTTGAATGGCCATACTACGGGTGGCGGCATCTAAACCGGGGGCGAGAACATCGATAAAAATATTGGCAAAAACGATTAAAAAGACGGTGACAGCTAATAAAATCGCGCTGACTAGGGTGGTGACAGTCTCGACAATCGGCGCGGACTCGGATTTATCTCTTTTGGCCAAAACACTGACCAAAGCGCTGTGAAAGGGACCGTTAATGCCACCGAGGAGAATTAACAGAAAACCGGGGATAACGTAGGCAAAAGCGTAGGCGTTCACCACTGGCCCGACACCGTAGGCAGCGGCGATTACCTGTTCGCGGACCAAACCAAAAACCTTACTGATTAAGGTGGCAACGGCGACAATTCCAGCAATGCCGGCTAAGGAACGGGTAGCTTTCTTAGTAATGATGACACCTCGAAAGAAAACAACTGCATTGATTGATTCTACCCGTTTCTGTGTTCCCGCAGAAACGCGCTCTCTAGTTGTCAAATTTAATTTGACTGGAATGTATAAGACCCATTTCTCCACAGACATCCGTATAATACCAAGAGCCAACCGAACCATAAATATTGATGGTTCTACTCTTGATCACGAAAATCGCCCGTTCAAGAAAACTTAACAATGCCCACCAGCGATCGCAGTTGCCAAGGCTAAAGCGATCGCGGTTTTAAAGTTTAATTAAGATAAAAGTGTTTCTAACGCAATCGCCAAAGGTTTAAGGGTGCGAGGGATTGATGTTACAATGTCTTCAGAGGAAGGACTGATTGGGGCTTCTGATCAAGAGCAATTAGCTTATGCTTTGTCGCAAGGCTGAGTGGTTTTCACGTTTCATGTATCTGATATTGGCAGCAGCGATCGCCGATGATTAAGTTTTGGTTTTTAAATTTAAGATCAGTTTTGGAGACATGAAGAAAATTTGGCAAGGTCTTTTTTCTGTGGTTATTTAGAGGTAGAGGTTGAATTAACCGATGAGCGAGAACAGCATATTATTGATCGCCATCCGGGTACATTACCCGATTATGAGGAGCAATTAGCCCAGACTTTAGCTGATCCAGATTTAATTCGTTCTAGCGATCATGATGAAAAGGCGTTGTTATTTTCTAAGTGGTTTTCAACGATTCGGACGGGACGATTTTTAATTCTGGTGGTGGTTTCCCAAACTGCTCTTAGTCGTCATTGGATCGTGACTATATACACAGCCCGAAAAATTACAGGGGGAATAATGGTATGGAAAAAAATCTAACTTTTCGCTATGACCCGACGGGAGATATTCTTTATGTAGATGTCTGTTCTCCCTATGCAGATCAAGAGTCGGAGGAGATTGGGGATGAAATTGTCGCTCGTCTAAATCCGACTTCTGGGGAGATTGAGAATTTGGAGATTTTATTTTTCTCGAAACGCTGGAATCAATCCTTACCGTTACAATTGCCGATTGATGCTGCTTTTCGATTAGTGGGATAATGGGACACCCCCTACGCAATCGGCGATCGCACTGTTTTGACAGTTCAAGCAACGGCAAGATTGGTCGGCATGGCGTAACGTAATATTATAAAAATATGTCGTATTCAAGAGTAAAAAGACTTGTTAGATAGCATACTCAGTCTAAAAAAAATTGAATTTGATGACTGAAGGTAAATTTTTAGCCTACATTAACATCAGCAAAAGCCAAGAGGTTACTAATGACTCAAGCGATTCGTCAAACAATTTTTGTTCAGTCAGATGGTCGTCTAGAAATTCAGTCAGATCAGCTTTTCCCTGGGAGAAAAGTAGAGGTTATTATTATTCTGGAAGATGACCCTGAAATTACATCAGCAGAAGCTTTAGAATTAAGAGATTAGAAGATTTAGGTAATCCAAAGAAATGGATAACTGGGGTTGAAGCAGAGGAAGAGATTGATGAGGATGAGTTAAGGGAATGGGTGAAAAGTTGTGGCTACTAAAAGTCATTATTTCGTGCAATGGGTAGCTGATTTTCAAAATGATTTAGTTTGTTTACCTGCCGAATTGCAGGCTCGTTGGTCGAAGTATCAAAAACTTCTAGCGATAGACCCCTATCAAACTTTGGGGTGGCCTAGTCATCATTTAATTGGTAAGTTGCAGGGGTGTCGTGCTATGGAAATTGATTGGAATATTGTTAGTTAGGGCTGGCTGAATAATGGTAAAACCCTTTTAAAATAAGGCTTTTGACCTGTTAAAATCCGATGTTCATGCTGCGAAAATAGGATTAAAACCTTCAAAAACCTTGCATTATCCCTTTTGGAGTACAAAAGCTGGTACAAAAAGAGAGGGCAACAAAGCCTGAAACGACCGACGACCGGCTACTGACGACCGGCTACTGACTCCTAACCCCACCAATAAACTTTTTGCCGCAAACCCTAAGTAGGGGCTGCTGAAAAAGTTTTTCGTGGGGGCAGGGTGTGGGGTGTGGGGTGTGGGGTGTAGGGTTTTACCGATTTTGAGGTAGTCAGTTACCTAATTTTCAGGGAAAAAGTACCTGAATTTTAGCCCCGATCCCTCCAATGGTCGGCACTTTTTGAGGTTAAAAAAGTCTAAAAGCCTTATCCAACAAGGTTTTTAGATTTATTCAGCAAACCCTAAGTAAAATAATCTACAAGATCACCCTAGTAAACTTCATCGTGGGTTCCAAGAGATTCCAAAAGAATGGCTTGCTGATTTTCATGATCAACAAATTTAAAGATAATTCTCAAATCGTAGCCTGCATTACAAGCATAGGATTCTTTGAGTTCCCCTTTTAATTTGTGGGTTCTTAATCTAGGTTGAAAAGGGTCTATTTGCAATAATTCTAAGGTGTCTTGAATATTTTGAGCGAATGAAGGCTGTTTTTTGATAATTTTACGAGCGTTTCTAATAAACACATTGGAGCGCAATAACACAAAACTTATGCAAGGATCTCTTCCATTAGTTGTTGAGGGGTTGCGGATTGGCATTGACCTTGAGCGTATTCCTGTTGAGCTTCTTCAATGTCTTTAATTAATTCGGCTCTTTTTTGATCTCGCAGGCGACTTTTCAAGATGTGAATAAGTTGTTCTTGAGCTTCTGGGGGAAGTTGTTCGGTTGCGTCTAGTATTTCTGCAAAGGTGGCTTGAGTCATGGTTTTTTTAGTTGGTTATGGTGGTCTTTGGAGCTAATTATAGCAGTAAAGATAGGATGGGTTAGCGTAGCGTAACGCATCCCACCAGATTTGCGATCGCACTGGATGAAAGGGTTTCTCAGGCGATCGCCAAAGGTTTAAGGGTGCGAGGGATTGATGTTACAATGTCTTCAGAGGAAGGACTGATTGGGGCTTCTGATGAGGAACAGTTAGCTTATGCTTTATTGCAAAGATAATGGCGATCACTGATGCTTCTACGCGCTGTGCTAACATCTTCAATATTATAGCAATTCCATTTGATACGTAAATAGAGCTTGCTATGGTAAAATAAAAACGTTCTGCCAAGAAATGAAAGAAAAAAGCAAATGGAAACCAATCAAAATGAAAGAGAAAGACAAATAGAGGGTTTAATCAATTTTATAA
>NZ_JASJFG010000210.1:0-3422 GCF_030065375.1 Microcystis sp. M49636_WE2
ACCACTACTAGGATAACGAAGTTCGTCGTCGGCTTTGAGGATGACTTGGCTAACTACGCTCATAATATCAAGGTAAATTCTGATAACATTCTGTAGTTTATCTCAGGTCGGGGTCTGGAAGTCGAGTCATCCCTGCTGGTTAGGCAATTCCTAAAAATTGTAATATTTCGTTATGAGTTTCCCCGACAGCCCGGTTACTCTCTAGAATGAATGTATTAGTGGTCAGGAGCGAGGAGATTGCCCTTGAGATGTCAGCGCACACTGATTAACTTGAACCCGATAACTGGTAATTAATATGGAATTTTTAGCACCCTTCCTATTGATAGCGGGCATTCTGGGATTAAATGGCTTTAAAATCGATCGAGAATACCAGCGTGGTGTTATCTTTCGACTAGGGCGTTATCAAGACACCAAAGGCCCCGGACTGTACTGGATCATTCCCCTAGTTGACCAAAAAATGCAGCTGGATATTCGCACTAAAACCGTCGATATCGCCCCGCAAGAAACTGTCACCGCCGATAATGTCACAATTAAGGTTAATGCGGTTCTCTACTATCGTATTATCGACCCGGGCAAAGCGATTAATAAAGTCGAATCCTACCCCGCGGCCGTTTATCAAGCGGCCATGACCACTTTAAGAAATGTAGTCGGTCAAAATCATCTCGATGATGTCTTGCAAAAACGAGACAAAATTAATCACGCGGTCCAACAAATTGTCGATGAAATTAGCGAACCCTGGGGCATTGATATCGAACGGGTGGAGATAAAAGATGTGGAAATTCCCACTGGTATGCAGCGAGCTATGGCCAAGGAAGCGGAAGCATTGCGAGAAAAACGGGCCCGTTTGATTAAAGCTGCCGCAGAACAGGAAGCCTCCTTAAAATTAGCGGAAGCTTCCCGATTAATCATGGAAAACCCCGCCGCTTTGGAATTACGCCGCCTACAAATGTTAACGGAAATTGGAGCGGAAAATAACACCAGTACCGTGATTATGCTTCCCTCCGATATCTTAAATCTCGCTCAAAAATTAACCGAAAAACTATCACAAAATGGCTCAATTGTCAATAGCCCAAAAGGTTAATTTTCTCTGGTGTGTTAGGTTGGTTTAAGTAAGTGGTTATAATTAAGAAGATAGATTTTGTCTTTGATCCCCCCTGCCCCCCTTAATAAGGGGGGTGCCGATAGGCGGGGGGATCCCCCCTTAATCCCCCCTTAATAAGGGGGGTGCCGATAGGCGGGGGGATCCCCCCTTAATCCCCCCTTAATAAGGGGGGTGTCGATAGGCGGGGGGATCCCCCCTTAATCCCCCCTTGATAAGGGGGGTGTCGATAGGCGGGGGGATCCCCCCTTAATCCCCCCTTGATAAGGGGGGTGTCGATAGGCGGGGGGATCCCCCCTTAATCCCCCCTTAATAAGGGGGGTAGCTGACAATTTTTAACACCTATCTAACACACCTAAAATTGTTAATTAACGCATGGTGACGAATTCCTCGGCAGCACTGGGATGAATGCCGACAGTGGCATCAAAATCGGCTTTTGTCGCCCCCATTTTTACGGCAATGGCTACTCCTTGAATAATTTCGGCGGCGTGATCTCCCACCATGTGCGCCCCGAGAATTTTACCACTTTCCTGATGAACAACTAATTTCATCAAAGTTTTGTCCTCTCGGCCTGGTAAAACATTGTAACCAGGGCGGAATTTAGACCGATAAACTTTAATTCCCGTGTCACCATATTGTTTTTTTGCTTGCAATTCCGTTAATCCCACCGTCGCCGCTTCAGGAGTAGAAAATACTGCCGAAGGAACATTTTCATAACTCATTAACCGGGGTTTATTACCGAAGACTGTATCGGCAAAGGCGCGCCCCTGATTAATGGCCACGGGAGTTAAATTAATTTGATCAGTACAATCGCCCACGGCATAGATATTATCTTCACTGGTTTGGCTATACTCGTTGACGACAATTGCCCCTTTTTTTACCTCGACATTGACATTCTCTAAGCCCAATTTTTCCAGCTTAGGAATTCTTCCAGTAGCGGCTAATCCTAGGGCATCAACAAAGAGCATTTCTGAGGTTTCTTTCCCCTGAATATGTACCTTTAACCCCTCGGCAGTTTTCTCGATCGAAGTGGGGAAAGTTTCGGGCATAATTTTAATTCCCTGACGGATCATTTCCCCTTGAATCTCATCGCGGATATCCTCATCAAACCCTCTTAAAATCTTGTCTTTACGGATTAACTGCACCACTTCCGTCCCCAATCCGTGCATAATACCGGCAAATTCTACCCCAATATATCCCGCCCCTAAAACTATAATTCTTTTTGGTTGTTCCGGCAGTTGAAACATGGCATCAGAAACTACCGTATGTTCGATCCCCGGAATATCAGGTTTAACGGGATGTCCCCCCACGGCAATTAAAATTTTATCGGCAGTAATTTTCTCCTCTCCCACCTCTAGGGTATGGCTATCAAGAAACTTGGCATAATTAGGAAAAAGCGTCACTTGAGAATTATCGAGCATCTTTTGATAAATGCCATTTAAACGGATAGTTTCCTGATTAACGGCGCTAATTAATTTTTGCCAATTTAACTGACTCTCTACTGGACTCCACCCGTAACCTTCCGCATCCTTAAATAGTTGCGGAAAACGACTAGAATAAACCATTAATTTTTTGGGAATACAACCGCGATTAACACAGGTTCCTCCTAAACGATCGTATTCTGCCAATCCCACTTTTGCCCCGTATTCGGCCGCCCGTCTAGCGGTGGCAATACCCCCAGAACCACCACCAATCACGAATAGATCAAAATCATAACTCATAAAAATATCCTCGCGAATAAATAGAAATTTGACGGAATCAAAAAACTTTCAGGGCAAAAAGGGGAACGAATATCTCGGATCAATCCCTAACTGAATCTATCGAGTAACTAGCACAATATAGTCACTAATGCTGCTAAATTAGAGTCAATTTATTTACTAAGTAGCTGGTTATAATTAAATTAAAAATGGATTTTAGGTTCGATCCCCCCTGCCCCCCTTGATAAGGGGGGTGCCGATAGGCGGGGGGATCCCCCTTAATAAGGGGGGCATCTGATAATTTTTAACGCCTACCTACTGCCAAGATTTAATTCTATGCTAACACGCTGCTCAAAATTATCTTTTCTCTTGGGGACCTGTTCCCTATTTCTCTGGGTAAACCATCCCCTCACCCTCGCAACCCCCATCAGTCAAGACAATTCCCCCCCTTCCCAGTTTATCTGTCCCGCAGACTTAGCCACCGAGATCGATCGCATTTTGGCCCGACCCGATTATCAAGGCGCTTATTGGGGAATTTTCGTAAAATCCCTTAATTCTCAGGAAAATCTCTATAGTCTCCACGAAAATAACTTTTTTACTCCCGCTTCTACTGCGAAATTATTAAC
>NZ_JASJFG010000087.1:0-1609 GCF_030065375.1 Microcystis sp. M49636_WE2
CGCTTTTTCAACCACCTTATCACTAGCTAATCTTCTTGGCTATCAAGGATTAAAGCGTCAAGAGAATTGGGAAAATCACCTCGCTCAACCATTTTTGTGAAAACTTTGTAACAATCATTTTTATCCCCTTGTTTGCGAGGACAGCCTAGCCATAAAACAAAAATTGCTTTATACTCCTCGGTTTGTATAGCCCGAAAGAATAAGCGATAACGGTCAGGTAGTCCCATCTTTTTGACTCTTCCGTAATGCTTGAGCGCCCCAGTCAGAGCAAAATGGGAAGCAAAAGGGTCGAGAGGGATTTTTTCTTTAATGGCGACCATAATCGCCCTGTAGAGTTTGACTGTAGAATGAGTACGGTATGCTTCTGTTGGCAAGGTGTTTTTTAGTTTACGAACCTCAACTTGTAAATCGCGACGTTGTTGCCCAAAAAGTCTTTTAATAAAGTAGATTCGCCAACCGTTAACTATCAAGTTCTACTCCTGTCATCAACTCTTCATCGACCGCTGCCATCGCTTCCGTATAAGCTTCTAACTCAGCATCAGGATTTAATAGGGCTTGCTTGGTCAGAAAATCTAAGAATAAACTCAGCATCAGTTCATCTTCCTCCTGTTCTACAGATTGAGGCTGTAAGCGGACTAATAAGGTATCAGGGCTGATAACTTCAACAGCACCTTTAGCTTCTTTGAATTGGGGATTATCCTTAAAAAAACTGGCACTCAGACGGAAACCTGAAGCATTGCCTATTCTAGCCCAGGTTAGATTGTATTGTTTGTTACTCATGATTTTAGGCAAGGTTTACTACATATCATGTTATTACATAATTTAATAACATACAAGGTTGCCCAGCTTCTCAACCGCGTTTTAGCTGAACTTCCCCCATACATATATACTATAGGGGAGCGCGCCGAGAAAGCCATCGAGTAAAACTAGCGGATTTCGATTTAAGTACCTAAGCAAAATTAATTAGGGTTTGCTGAAAAAGCTTTTCCTGGGGGCAGGGTGTGGGGTGTGGGGTGTGGGGTGTGGGGTGTGGGGTTTTACCGATTTTGAGGCAGTCAATTACCTAATTTTCAGGGAAAAAGTACCTGAATTTTCCCCCCGATCCCCGCAACGGCTGGCACTTTTTGAGTAAAAACAAGTCTAAAAGTCTTATCCAACAAGGTTTTTAGATTTATTCAGCAGACCCTAATTACACATATCTAACCCCCTCTTGCCTTTTGCCTCTTGCCTTTTGCCTATCTTTACTAGGAAATTAATTTTGCACGACTACTTACCAATAAACCCCTTGTCGGCTAGGATATTGTTGCCTTGAATGAACTGCAATACGGATTCTACTGCGGGAGCGTTCGGGGAATAAACCAAAAGGTCAACATTTCACTATCTCTGAAACTAGGCTCAGGTCCAGGCAGCATGGGAGTCAAGCGATATCCCTGTTCTTGATACCAGTCATCCACCAGGACATAAATAATAGTCAAGAGGTTGGGAGCATCTATCCTATTCATGGGAGGCCTCATCGAAAATTTGGGTCTGAAACCCCGTCGTTCTACGACGGCTTTACTGTTAAATATTAGCGCATTTACAAAATATATGCTAAAATGTGAGACATGGA
>NZ_JASJFG010000956.1:0-13128 GCF_030065375.1 Microcystis sp. M49636_WE2
TAATTCTGACCAGTATTTTGCGGGGATTCCGCCTCAAATTTGGAACTTTTATATCGGCGGTTATCAAGTGTGTCAGAAGTGGCTAAAAGACCGCAAAGGTCGCCACCTTAGCTACGATGACCTAGAACATTATCAACAAATTATCTCCATTTTGGGAGAATCGATCGCAATTATGGAAACTATAGATATAATTATCCATAAATATGGTGGTTTCCCCTTTAGTTAAGCCACCGGTGAGAGAAGATTAACACTAAATCCGTTGAGTATAGGCTACATATTGGGAGAGGCAAAAGGCAAAAGGGAGAATAAATAATCAGTTTTTAATAACCAGATTTAGTATTACCAGAAACTAGAACAAATACTTGAGCCTGATAACGAGCTATCTGTTGAACTTCTAAAATATTTCTACCAATGTTTACATCTTTAGTTAATACTATCCATCCTTGTTAATATTTTGGTGAAGTTGTTGGGATGAGATTATCGGCTATCGTTTCATTTTAGCTAATTTTGCTATCCTGGAGGGTAGGGATAAAGTAAGTTTCCGGTTTCTTTTCTTAATTCCCTAATTTCAGTTTTTAACGCTTCTCTGACTTCCTGCTCCGCTGATTCTCTGCTATAACCGAATATAAATTTAAGATTAGTGTCACAATCGCAAACGGGATAAATTTTCTCTTGAATACACTGAAATCCATAAATTTCAATGTCTTTTAAAATTAATTGTTCTAAACACCATATTTTACCTTGAAGATAGCCAGTAATCTGATTAGTTTCAGGAACATTTAAATTTTTCAAGCAGCGTTTATCTCCCGTGAGTAAATAGCTTAAATTATTTTGTTTATTCAAGTAGCTAACATAACTGATGAGAATAGCCTCACCTATATCTATTCCTTCGATTTTCTGTAATTGAATAAAATCCTCTTGATTGATATTATTGATTGATATTTTATCGCAGGCTTCAACCACAAATAAAGCATCCTCTAGGTTATATTTAACAGGGTTTCTCTTCCTTTTTTGTTGCGGTTCCCTTTTAAATTTATATTTAAATGTCTCAAGAATTTTAACTTGATTAATTTCAACTCCAAAGGTATTGAGGGTTTTCTCAAATAAGCTATAGGTGGACAATTTTAGGATAATGTCATTATCCAAACAATAAACAGAACCTATCAAGGTTAAACTCCTAACACCTTTTCTAGATACTCGTAGGTTTCGTCATCAAATTTATCCCAGTCTAACTGATTGGCCAAATATTCATTAATAATCTTATTGCCATTTGGGTTGGGTTCTAATACTTTTAAAGTAGCCATGGGTAAAGCAAAGTAGTTGTTATGCCATCCATAGTTCAGAATAATTGCACCTATGTCAATATCCGGATGATGAGAGATAAAATGTTCTTGAACATATTTACTGAATTTTTCAGTATTTGGGAATTTCCCATCCCCAAGGCAGTTATCATAATCACCTAGGAGTAATTTAGTGGCAAATTGATTAGCTTCTTTTTCTTCGCTATCATTATCAAATTTAATCTCTTCATCAACTAATACCCCATCTTTTAGATGTGCTAATGCTAAATGTCCTAACTCGTGCGCTAAGTCAAAAGCGAGTCTTGCCGACTGTTGATATTTTGAACTAAGAATAATTACAGGACAAGTGGAATGCCATTGAATTAATCCAGCAAATTTCTTAGTTTTGTTAGGAAAATGATCAAAGTATCCCACCGCTATTCCCTGAGACCAACAATAGTCTAAAAGAGAGGTCAAGTCAACCTTTGGCCAGTGACTTAAGATGTCTTTCCTGATGGTTTTAGCATCCTTAGATAAAGGGGTATAATTAACTTCAACCCCCAAGGAAATTAACTCAGCAAAACGACTCGCTAAAGCTTGTGCTAGATGGGGATGTTGGTTATTCTGGCTATTGTGCTGTTTAAATTTAGTATGGGGAGGTCGATTAAATTTGACCTTTTCTTGAGGGGTTAATAAGGATGAGAGGTCAAGATTGAGGTTTTTGGCGATATAACCTGCCCCTTCTAGGACCGCAACGGGTTTATCATTGAGTTCATCATCCCACCAACTGGGCAAGCCATTTTTTCGGACATAATTTTTTTTAAGTCCGATTTTTGAGAGTTTCCCGTAGAGGGCTGCCATGGTAAGGCTTTCTGTCATGGTTTCACCCTCCTTTGTCGGCAATACTAAGTTTTTTAAGGTTTTAGGGAATCAAAGTAGATGAGCATATTCTTTTCTCTAAGATACCATCTCTAACTTAATTTTTGCCCACTGGCAAGAGTCCCTTTTCACCGATAAATGACTCTCTACTCCCAACGAGAGTGATACAATTGTTAACACCACAGATCAAGAGCCAATCGAAGCGAGAGAATAAAAACTGCTATGTTAAAAGCCCTACTCGGAGACCCTAACGCCCGCAAAATTAAAAAATTTCAGCCCCTCGTCACCGAAATCAACCTGCTGGAAGAAGACATTAAAAACCTGTCCGATGAGGAATTAAGGAGCAAAACCAGCGAATTTAAGGAAAGATTGGACAAAGCAAGAAATTATGACGAAAGAGAGGAGATTCTCGAGGAAATCCTCCCCGAAGCTTTCGCCATTGTCCGGGAAGCGGGAATCCGAGTCTTAGGGATGCGTCACTTTGACGTGCAGTTATTGGGGGGAATGGTACTCCACAAAGGACAAATCGCCGAGATGAAAACCGGGGAAGGAAAAACCCTAGTTGCCACACTCCCCGCTTATTTGAATGGATTGACCGGAAAAGGGGTTCACGTCGTCACCGTTAACGATTATCTCGCCCGTCGTGACGCGGAATGGATGGGGCAGGTACACCGCTTTTTAGGGTTAAGTGTGGGACTAATTCAATCCGGCATGAGTCCGGAAGAAAGAAAGAAAAATTATGCCTGTGACATCACCTACACCACTAACAGCGAACTCGGCTTTGATTATCTGCGCGATAACATGGCTACAGTGATGGGGGAAGTTGTCCAAAGACCCTTTAACTACTGCGTTATCGACGAAGTGGACTCCATTCTTATTGATGAAGCGAGAACCCCATTAATTATATCAGGAGCGATTGATCGACCCACAGAAAAATATATTCTCGCCGCCGAAATCGCCAAACAATTAGTGCGCCAAGAAGTAGAAGACGGACCGGGAGACTACGAAGTTAACGAAAAAGACCGTAACGTTTTAATGACCGATGAAGGCTTTAAAAGAGCGGAAGAACTATTAGAAGTTACCGATTTATACGACCAAGAAAATCCCTGGGCGCACTATATTTCTAACGCTATTCGTGCCAAAGAACTCCAGAAAAAAGACGTTAACTATATCGTCCGCAGTGGTGAAATTGTTATCGTTGATGAGTTCACGGGACGGGTATTACCGGGGCGACGTTGGGGCGATGGTTTACATCAGGCAGTGGAGGCTAAGGAAGGGGTAGAAATTCAACAGGAAACCCAAACCTTAGCCACGATTACCTATCAAAACTTTTTCCTACTCTATCCGAAATTATCTGGCATGACCGGGACGGCCAAAACCGAAGAAACGGAACTAGAAAAAGTCTATAACCTGCAAGTAACAATTATTCCCACTAATCGCGTTTCTCGTCGGCAAGATTTAGCCGATGTGGTCTATAAAAATGAACAGGCAAAATGGAACGCCGTCGCCGAAGAATGTCAACAAATGCACGAACAGGGTCGCCCGGTTTTAGTCGGTACTACCAGTGTGGAAAAATCGGAAGTGCTTTCGCTTTTATTACAGGAAAGAAAGATTCCCCATAACTTACTTAATGCTCGTCCGGAAAACGTGGAAAGGGAATCGGAAATCGTCGCCCAAGCAGGCCGGGCCGGAGCCGTAACTATTGCCACAAACATGGCGGGACGGGGAACCGATATCATCCTCGGTGGTAACTCCGATTATATGGCCCGATTGAAAATTCGCGAGTATTTAATGCCCAAATTAGTTATGCCCGAGGATGACAATCTGGCCTTTAGTTTACCCAGTTTAGGAGAACGCAATCGCCCGCAAGGATTCGCCCCGGGTAAGAAGAAAAAAAACTGGCGTGCCTCGGCGGAAATTTTTCCCACCGAGTTACCGAAAGAGGTAGAAAATGCCCTGAAAGAAGCGGTTAAATTTGCCGTTGATACCCACGGAACTCAAAGTTTACTCGAATTAGAAGTAGAAGAAAAAATCGCCATCGCAGCCGAAAAAGCCCCCACGGATGACCAAGTTATTCAAAAGTTACGTGAAGTCTATAAATTAATTCGCAAAACCTATGAAGATTACACGGGTAAAGAACACGATGAAGTAGTAGAAAGAGGCGGACTGCACGTTATCGGGACGGAACGCCACGAATCCCGCCGTATTGACAACCAATTGCGAGGCCGGGCGGGCAGACAGGGCGACCCCGGTTCTACACGCTTCTTTTTAAGCCTAGAAGACAATTTATTGCGGATTTTTGGGGGCGACCGCGTGGCCGGTTTAATGGATGCCTTCCGGGTGGAAGAAGATATGCCCATTGAGTCGGGAATGTTAACTCGTTCCTTGGAAGGAGCGCAAAGAAAAGTGGAAACCTTCTATTATGATGCCAGGAAACAGGTGTTTGAATACGACGAGGTGATGAATAATCAACGACGCGCTATTTATGCCGAACGTCGTCGGGTTTTGGAGGGGATGGACCTAAAAGAACAGGTGCTGCAATACGCCGAAAAAACCATGGATGAAATCGTCATGGCTTATGTTAATCCCGAACTGCCGGCGGAAGAATGGGATTTGGAAAAACTGATTAGTAAATCTCAGGAATTCGTCTATCTGTTGGCAGATATTACCGCTAAAGATGTCGAGGATATGAGTGTTAATGATATCAAGATGTTCCTACACGAAGAAGTTCGCAAAGCCTACGAAATTAAAGAACGTCAAGTGGATAATATTCGCGCCGGTTTAATGCGCGATGCCGAACGTTATTTTATCCTGCAACAAATCGATATGTTATGGCGCGAACACCTGCAAGCTATGGAAGCTTTACGCGAGTCGATTGGTTTACGCGGTTACGGTCAAAAAGACCCTCTGATTGAGTATAAACAGGAAGGCTACGAGATGTTTTTAGAAATGATGATTGATATCCGTCGTAACGTGGTTTATTCCCTGTTCCAATTCCAACCGCAAGGACAACCCCAAGCAGTGGCTAGTGAACAGTAAAAACTAAAAGTTGGCTTAAATTCGGGAGAATTGGCTAAGGCTGATTCTCTCATTTTTTTCTACCGAGAAATCAGTCACCCACAATCCACACTAGGACAAAAATTATCAGTCCGATTACTCCATAGGACAACAACGACCCCAAAAAATTGATGATTTGTATGGGAAAATGAATCAAAACTTGGTAAGTAAAATCCGTAACTGCCAGCAAGGCAGTGAAAAACATAATCACAAGTGTTATCATATTTAATATCTTCTCAATCTGATAGAATAAATGGCTATCCTTTGCGGTAATCGGCAGTGGATAGTCAGAAGTTAGGAGATTATCCCCAAGAAAAAACTCGGAGTGCGGTAGAATCGGGAGAGCGTTGGGTTTCATGCTTCAACCGTTCGGCAAAAGCTCACGGCCGAAGCCCAACCTACGTTCTTGTTAAATAAGATTTAGTATAACTTGATCGCTGTTAAAATTGCGGTAGAATCAGGAGAGCTAATTTGCTATAACCAGTCCAGAAGAGCGAGATTACTAAAAATTGACCAGTTTTTTGCGGGAACTGGGAAAATTAACAGCTAATCTGGGACAAGACGAGCTAAAAGCAGCAGAGAGCAACAATCAATGTCTAAAAACTCTATACCTCGAATCGAAAATCTGCGCGTGCAAAATTACCGAGCTTTACAGGACTTAGAATTAAAAAGCATTGCTCCTTTAACCGTTTTTCTCGGTCCTAATGGGAGCGGAAAATCTACCATATTTGATGTCTTTGCTTTCCTCTCTGAATGTTTTACTGTTGGTTTAAAAAAAGCTTGGGACAGACGGGGAAGATTTAAAGAATTAAGAACCAGAGGACAAGAAGGTTACATCATTATCGAATTAAAATATCGAGAAAAATTGGCATCACCTTTAATTACCTATCATTTGGCTATTAATGAAGCTAACAATCGCCCTTATGTTGCCGAAGAATGGTTACAGTGGAGACAAGGAGCGAGGGGCAAACCTTATCGCTTTTTAAACTTTAAAGAAGGGGAAGGAATAGTGATTAGTGGAGAAAATCCCCAAGAAGAAGATGAACGAATTTATGAACGATTAGACTCCTCAGAATTTTTAGCTGTTAGTACCCTCGGACAATTGGCCAAACATCCCCGGGTTAGTGCTTTGCGTCGTTTTATCACAAGTTGGTATCTTTCCTACTTAACCGCAGATAATACTCGCACTCAACCAGAAGCAGGAGCGCAAGAAAGATTATCGCCAACTGGTGACAATTTACCTAATGTTATTCAATATTTAAAAGAAGATCATCCTCAACGATTAAAATCTATTTTACAAACCCTTTCTCGTCGAATTCCTAGATTAGAAAAAGTCGAAGCATCTATTATGCCGAATGGACAGCTTTTACTTCAAATTAAAGACGCACCTTTTCAAGAGCCAATTCTTTCCAAATTTGCCTCCGATGGCACTTTAAAAATGTTGGCTTATTTAACTATATTATACGATCCAAGCCCTCCGCAAGTACTGGGAATAGAAGAACCAGAAAATCATCTTCATCCCCGTTTATTACCTGAATTAGCAGAAGAATGTCGGGCAGCGACCGCAAGTACACAATTAATGGTAACAACTCATTCTCCCTTTTTTGTAGATGGTTTGAAACCAGAGGAGGTTTGGGTACTTTATCGAGATGAAAATGGTTTTACTCAAGCTAAACGTACTTCAGCAATGCAAGGAGTTAAGGAATTTATTCAAAATGGTGCTTTGTTGGGTCAATTATGGATGGAGGACTATTTTGATGTGGGTAATCCTAGCATTTAAGTTTAATAGCAAAGGAGGGAAAAAGTGCATCTTGAATTTTTAGTTGAAGAATTTTCTACCCAAGAATGTTTAAATCAAATTTTACCTAAAATATTATTTGAGAATGTCACCTATAAAATTCATGCCTTTCGAGGTAAATCCGATTTAATCAAAAAACTACCGGAGCGATTAAAAGGCTATCAATGCTGGATACCCGATGATTATCGAATCATTATTCTTGTAGATAGAGACAATGAAGATTGTCAAATGCTCAAAGAAAAGTTAGAAAATATTGCCCAACAAACAGGACTGATCACCAAAACGATTAGTGAAGATAAAAAAACATTTCAGGTGTTAAATAGAATTGCTATAGAAGAACTAGAAGCTTGGTTTTTTGGTGATATTCAGGCTATAGTCTCAGCCTATCCCAAAGTTTCTACTAATGTGGGACAGCAAGCAAAATACAGAAAACCCGATGAAATTACGGGCGGAACTTGGGAAAACTTAGAAAAGATACTTCAAAAAGCTGGGTATCATCGAGGAGGTTTAGAAAAAGTGAAAGCAGCCCGAGAAATTTCTCAATTTATGACTCCTGCTCATAATTGTTCTCCTAGTTTTCAGATTTTTTATCAAGGTTTATTGGCGATGATTAGCTAAGGATATTTAGGAAAGTAAATGATGAAACTGCTAGATCACTGTCAAGGATAAATCGATTTTTAACTGTTGAATAAATTGTTGCATAATTGTTCAAAATTCGGTGTTTAACTATAGCGTTTCCTAAGCTAGTGAGGTACACCTATTTTTCTTCCCTTTTGCATGAGTGCCTAAAACCCATAACTTTTGTACCTCAGCAGACTGAAAAACGCTATAAATCTTATTGAAAAAGAACGTAGGTTGGTTTGAAGCATGAAACCCAACCCTCTCCTGATTCTACCGCAATTTTAACAGCGATCGAGTTATACTAAATCTTATTTAACAAGTATAGAGTGGCAAGTGAGAAGTGGGTTTTTAAAGTTGGATTAGCAGTTAATGATACTATCAAAAATTAATTTAGTATAAGCTTTCATTGTATTAGGAAAAACTTCAGCAGAATAGTTCATCCTTCCTAGCTAATTAGCTAATAAGGACAAGTGAGGGAAAATATTTCCCCGTTTCCTGTTCCCTTTGCGATAAGATAATTAATATAACTTCAAAGGTACTGCTCTATGAATATTCGTATTGGTAACGGCTACGATATCCACCGATTGGTAACAGGAAGACCTTTAATTTTAGGAGGAGTAGAGATTGCCCATACTGTCGGTTTATTGGGTCACAGTGATGCCGATGTCTTAACCCACGCTATTATGGATGCCATGCTGGGTGCGCTTAGTTTAGGCGATATCGGTCATTATTTTCCCCCCACAGACCCACAATGGCAAGGGGCGAATAGTTTAAAATTATTAGAGCAAGTTAATCAGTTAATTATCGATAAAGGTTGGCGGATTAATAATATTGATTCGGTAATTGTCGCCGAAAAACCGAAAATGAAACCCCACCTCAGTGCGATGCGAGCCAAGTTAGCAGCAACTCTCAAGATTAATCCGGACCAGGTGGGAATTAAAGCCACTACTAACGAACAATTAGGACCGGTGGGACGAGAAGAAGGTATCGCAGTTTATGCCGTGGTTTTATTGGTTAAGGAATAAGTAATTAGTAAGAATTAGCTCAAATTAAGTATCCCAAACCTATGAATATAGACACAAAAATCTTAGAAACTGTCGAAACAATGCCAGAGTTCTTAAAAATAGAGCTGCTTCACTATGCTGAATATTTGATGGCCAATTATCAATCAGATGCTATTATAGAGAAACCTTCTCTTAGAAAACGTCGTTCAGGAATTTTACAAGGTACATTTACCTTACCTTTGTCCGATGACTTTGATGAGTCTTTGGAAGATTTTCAGGAATATATGTGATGACATCTTTTCTTCTGGACACCCATACTTTCATCTGGTTAACTGAAAACGATCCTAACTTACCTAATAATCTTCGGGAGGAAATTGATTTTGCTCCTGAAGTTTATGTCAGTATTGTTAGTCTCTGGGAAATCGCGATTAAGTTAAATTTAGGTAAGTTAGTCCTACAAAAAAGTTATGAAACCATTGAAACTAAACTAGAAGCATCAGATATAACCTTACTGTCTATATCATTTTCTGATACTCTAAAAATTTGTACTTTACCCTTGCATCACCGTGATCCATTTGATAGAATGCTAATTGCTCAGTCTCTAAACAAATCACTAATTCTAATTAGTAAAGATACTAAATTTGATGCTTATAATGTACCAAGAAAATGGACATAATACCCCGTCCGGCTCAATTTTATTCAAGATGAGAGCAAGATAAATTTCCTCATTACCCATAGATTTCTAACATTCATTGCT
Organism: Microcystis sp. M49636_WE2; assembly: GCF_030065375.1. Classification (NCBI taxonomy): domain Bacteria; kingdom Bacillati; phylum Cyanobacteriota; class Cyanophyceae; order Chroococcales; family Microcystaceae; genus Microcystis; species Microcystis sp. M49636_WE2. Next base: position 9,397 of record NZ_JASJFG010000956.1, read on the forward strand.
AAATTCTCTCTATGACTGCCATTATCCAACAAATAAAAGAGCGTTTTTCCCAATCCCTAGTTAAATCCTTTGGGGAAAACTTCGCCGCTACCGATCCCCTAATTGTCGCCGCTAGTAACCCCCGTTTTGGCGATTATCAATGTAATATTTCCCTCTCTTTAGCCAAAGAATTAAAACAAAAACCCCGAGAAGTGGCGACAACTTTACTAAAAAATCTAGAGATAGATGATCTCTGTCAACCCCCCGAAATTGCTGGACCCGGTTTTATCAATCTTACCCTTAAACCCAGTTATCTAGAAACCCAATTAAAAGACCTAATTACTGACAACCGTTTAGGAGTTGCCGCTGCTAACCCCAGTCAAAAAATTATTGTCGATTTTTCCAGTCCCAATATTGCCAAAGAAATGCACGTCGGTCACTTGCGATCGACTATAATCGGTGATTGTATTGCTCGGATTTTGGAATTTCGTCATCATCAAGTAATTCGTCTTAATCACGTCGGGGATTGGGGGACTCAATTCGGGATGTTAATCACCTATCTACAAGAAGCTTATCCTAGTGCTTTAACCCAAGCAGATGCTCTCGATTTAGGGGATTTAGTTAGCTTTTATAAAAAGGCTAAAATTCGTTTTGATGAAGACGAAAACTTTAAAGAAACTGCCCGCCAAGCCGTAGTAAAATTACAGTCGGGTGATCCTCAAAGTCGTCAAGCATGGCAGTTACTTTGTCAACAATCACGACGGGAATTTCAGAAAATCTATGATATTCTCGATATAAAACTAACCGAAAGGGGGGAATCTTTTTATAATCCCTACCTTGAGACAGTAATCAGACAATTAGATCAACAGGGATTGCTAACAGAAGACAACGGCGCTTTATGCGTCTTTCTCGATGGTTTTACCAACAAAGAGGGCGATCCTTTACCCCTAATTGTCAAGAAATCCGACGGCGGTTATAATTACGCTACCACCGATTTAGCGGCAATTTGTTATCGAGTGCGGCAAGATAAAGCCGCAAGAATAATTTATGTTACCGATGCTGGACAAGCTAACCATTTTGCCCAAGTATTTCAGGTGGCTAAAAAAGCGGGATTTTTACCCGATAATGTGGCAGTGGTTCACGTCGCTTTTGGATTAGTTTTAGGGGAAGATGGTAAAAAATTAAAAACTCGTTCCGGGGAGACGGTAAAATTACAAGAATTACTCGATCAAGCGATTGCCTGTTCCCTAGCTGACTTAGAAAAAAGACTGGCAAGCGAGGAAAGAGAAGAAACCAGCGATTTTATCGCTAAGACTGCCGAAACTGTCGGTTTAAGTGCCGTTAAATACGCCGATCTCAGCCAAAATCGCAATAGTAACTACGTTTTCAGTTACGACAAAATGCTCAATCTGCAAGGCAACACCGCCCCCTATATGCTGTACGCTTACGCTAGGGTCCAGAGTATCAGTCGCGAAGGTGGTATTAATTTTCAGGATTTAAGTGCCAATTCATCGCTAATTCTCAAGGATGAAAGCGAATTAATTCTGGCTAAACAATTACTGCAATTTCCGGAAGTAATTAGTGCCGTGGAAGAAGATTTATTACCCAATCGTTTATGTGATTATCTTTACGAACTAAGTAAAAAGTATAATCGTTTCTACGAGAATTGTCCCGTTCTGAAAGCGGCAGAACCGATTAAAACCTCTCGTTTAGTCTTGTGTGATTTAACGGCAAGAACCCTAAAATTAGGCTTATCTCTGCTAGGAATTCCCGTTTTGGAAAGAATGTAAATCAGTTATCAGTTATCAGTTATCAGTTATCAGTTCACAGCAAAAAACTCCTGGCTCTTCTAGGTTCTGTGTGATAAGTTTAACTTACTCTATGATCGATCAATCTTTGTGTCCTTTGTGTCTTTGTGGTTCCTTCCACTCGGTCTCGCGTAGCGAGCGCGTTGCGACCGCCAGCAGGACTGTATCTTAGAATACATTTTGCCCACCAAACCTAAGAGAGCCAACTACCCAATTCATAATTCATAATTCATAATTGATAATTCCCACATCCCACCCCTTGCATTGCGTATCTTTGACAAAACTGGGTGCTATTTTATACCCAGAAAAAGTGTACTATGCTGACGTGAAAAAACCTGAGTTTTTGCTAACCTAGAAATAGCTCTAATCAGAGCCAATATCTTTGGGCGAAGCTTAGAGATTAATCTAGTTAAACTCACTGGTGACGTTATCTTATTGTCGTCTGTTGCCTATTAGCTTTCAGGTGATAACTCGGAGACAGGGAATTAGTACAAAAGTTCAAATTTCCTCTCCGCATCCCCAGCGTTCCTGTGTAGTCTTAACGAGTAATTTTATCCCAGAGATGTTATCTTTAAAGCGGCCAACTATCCGAACATCCTAGAGGATTTTCGGGAAAGAGTATTCGTCCTCTCGTAATCTCAGATAGAACCTTATGAGTCAATCAATAGAAGGTAAGGCTATGGCTGATGCTGATGTATCAGATTATACCACAAATAAAATAATTTTGTCTAATTGGATCGCCCCTTGGTCGAAAGGCAATCGGAAAAACCCGTCACCGCAACCAAAATGGGATTTATGGCAACCCCTGCGGCAACGAATTGATCGCCTAGAGATTAATACACCTGCACTAGCTCATCGGATTTGTCGTCTAATTCCGGCTCAATGTCCCTTTGCGCGGAAAATTACCCTATTTAGCTGGACAATTCTAGAGATTCCGCCCCTTTGCAAGCTAAATCCCCTCTACGAAAACCTAATGATGTTAAGATTTCGCGCTCTTTCTTACCTAGCCGATGAATGTGGAGAGGATATCGGTGCTTACTGCTAAAATGGGAGAGTGTCTTTAATCGCCACACCTATGGCCATCATCGCTCTGAAAGCTTGGTATCTGGACAAATACGAACCTATCCGCGAGGTTATCAAACGTCCCCACGACTTGCGCTTAAGTCGCAATAGTCTCTTAAAATCGGGTTTAAGAGCCGATTTTCTCGATGATAGTCTGACAATACAGGGTTCTGTCTGGTTCCAACGCTATCTAGAAGGGGAAAGGGTGGAATTTTACCTCGAAGGTAGTGGCGGTTACGTCATCTCGAATATTGACCTGATTTCCCAAGAAATTTACTTTACTAAACAGGACCTCAGCGCCTGGTTGGATCCCGTCATTTATTTTAGCTCCCAAAGCCAATTTAAGGACTCTAGCACCGCTTTAAAAACAGTTTTGACCGAAACCGTCGAAAATCTCAATAAACGCTCCCGTTTGCCCTTAACCATCGAAGAAACGCCCCGAACTGAGGGCAATGTCACCAGATTGAGTGATAGTCAATTACGCCAAATTCGCAAAAGTTTATTATTTATTGCCGATGCTACGGCGATTAGCCAAAAGGAAACGGAATTACTGCCTAGTCCCCTAGTGGGTGTAGAATTAGGTTATGCGATCGCTTGTAAACAGGGCGGACAAATTCTGCTAACCTATCAAAATCGGGCGGAATTAAAGGGTAAACTAGCTTTTGACCTGCCAAGCTACCAAAAATTAATTTTCTCGGATCCTAGCGAATTGCGTCTCACTTTTCCGCCTTTAATGGCAACTTTATTACAAAAATTCAATCTGATTAGTTAAAAAAATGAGTAGAAAAGCTGACGAGTACGCTGTACATTTGTTCTTAAGCAGTGGACATCGCGAGGAAGTCCGTTTTTTGACCATCCAAGAATTTCAAAAGTGGTACAGTAA
>NZ_JASJFG010000807.1:0-2315 GCF_030065375.1 Microcystis sp. M49636_WE2
CCCTCGGCCGAAGAACTAGATCACGATTATCTCTGGCGATATTATAAAGCTTTACCGGAGCGAGGTCGTATCGGTATTTTTAATCGTTCCTACTACGAAGAATTATTAGTCGTGCGCGTCCATCAAGATTTATTGGAACGGCAAAAACTCCCCCCCGAAGACAGAACTAAGAAAGTTTGGCAGCGACGTTTTGAGGAGATTAATAATTTTGAAAAATATCTGGTTAATAATGGGGTTATTGTCCTGAAATTCTTTCTCAATGTTTCTAAAGGAGAACAGAAAAAACGCTTTTTAGAAAGAATTGATCGCCCCGAAAAAAACTGGAAGTTTTCCGAAAATGATGTCAAAGAAAGAGCTTTTTGGGGTGATTACATGAAAGCCTACGAGGAGGTATTCAATCATACCAGTACCGAATGGGCCCCCTGGTATATTATCCCGGCTGATCGCAAATGGTTTACTCGTTTAGCTGTGGGGGCGGTTATTTATCACACCCTCGAATCCCTTGGTTTAAAATATCCCACCGTTACCGAAGAACATCACCAAGCTTTACTGAAAGCCAAAGAAATCCTCGAAAACGAGCCAGATTAAAAATGGAAGAAAATCCCGAAAAAGCGATAATTGCCGGAAAATCGATCGTATAATCGATCTCGATTTTCAAGAATTCCCCCTATGAATTATCGCATTGATCGCCGCACCTATGCTGAAACCTACGGCCCCACCGTCGGAGATAAAGTTCGCCTGGCAGACACGGAATTATTTATCGAAGTCGAAAAAGATTTCACCACCTACGGCGATGAGGTAAAATTCGGCGGCGGTAAAGTAATTCGCGATGGGATGGGCCAATCCCCCATTTCTAGGGAAGATGGGGCGGTGGATTTGGTGATTACTAATGCCCTAATTCTCGACTGGTGGGGCATCGTTAAAGCTGATGTGGGCATTAAAGACGGCAAAATTTATAAAATCGGTAAAGCGGGCAATCCCCACATTCAAGATAATGTCGATATTATTATCGGTCCTGCTACCGAGGCATTAGCCGGGGAAGGGATGATTTTGACAGCAGGGGGGATTGATGCCCATATTCATTTTATCTGTCCCCAACAAATTGAGACAGCGATTGCGTCGGGGATTACCACAATGATTGGTGGTGGGACCGGACCTGCAACGGGAACTAATGCCACCACCTGCACCCCGGGAGAATGGAACATCTATCGAATGCTAGAGGCGGCCGAAGCTTTCCCGATGAATTTGGGTTTTTTGGGTAAAGGCAATAGCAGTCAGCCGGAAGGACTAGCGGAACAGGTAAAAGCGGGGGTAATTGGCTTAAAACTCCATGAAGATTGGGGAACCACTCCGGCAGCCATTGATACCTGTTTAAGCGTGGCCGATAAGTACGATGTGCAGGTGGCGATTCATACGGATACTCTCAATGAGGCCGGTTTTGTCGAGGCCACTATCGCCGCTTTTAAAAATCGCGTCATTCACACCTACCACACGGAAGGGGCCGGCGGTGGTCATGCTCCCGATATTATCAGGGTTTGCGGGGAAATGAACGTTTTACCCTCCTCTACCAATCCCACCCGTCCCTATACGACGAATACCTTAGAGGAACACCTCGATATGTTGATGGTTTGTCATCATCTAGACCGGAGTATTCCCGAAGATGTGGCTTTTGCTGAATCCCGCATCCGCCGCGAAACTATTGCCGCCGAGGATATTCTCCACGATTTAGGGGCTTTTAGCATCATTTCCTCCGATTCTCAAGCTATGGGACGGGTGGGAGAAGTAATTATCCGCACTTGGCAAACTGCCCACAAAATGCGGGTACAACGAGGCAGACTGACCGGGGAAACGGGAGAGAATGATAATCTGCGGGCAAGACGATATATTGCTAAATATACGATTAATCCTGCTATTACCCATGGTATCTCCGATTATGTCGGTTCCATCGAGGTGGGCAAATTAGCCGATTTGGTTCTCTGGAAACCGGCATTTTTTGGCGTAAAACCGGAAATTGTCCTGAAAGGCGGTTTAATCGCCTGGGCGCAAATGGGCGATGCTAATGCCAGTATTCCCACACCCCAACCGGTTTATATGCGTCCCATGTTTGCCTCTTTTGGTGGTGCGATCGCCAAAACTTCCTTGACATTTGTTTCTAAATATGCTATGAAAGCGGGCATTCCTGAGAAGTTAAAGCTGAAAAAAACCGCCGTAGCCGTGTCGAATACGCGCAATATCAGTAAGGCTAGTATGAAGCTTAATGACGCTTTACCGCGCATGGAAGTTAATCCCGAAACCTACGAGGTGCGTGCTGACGG
>NZ_JASJFG010000611.1:0-7104 GCF_030065375.1 Microcystis sp. M49636_WE2
AATCCCCCTTGATAAGGGGGACTTGAATTGGTTTGATCCCCCTAAATCCCCCTTGATAAGGGGGACTTGAATTGGTTTGATCCCCCTAAATCCCCCTTGATAAGGGGGACTTAAGAAGGTTGAAATAAACCCAAGGAACAAATAATCTGAGGTTCTTGGGTGGATTCTTGTGGGTGAACAATACAGAGACGGTCATCTTTATATAAAGATACCAGTAAGTCTGCCAATTGTCGGTCACTGATGCCGGTTCTTAAACCACGATTTAAGCGATCGAGAGCCGACTGTCTGAGGGGATAATGATACAATTGGTCGAGAGCCTTGCATAAATCCTCATGAGCAAATAGATCATCCTTACTATCTTGAGAATACCTTTTTAAGCGCTCGTAGGTCTTAAATTTTGCTCCCGTCAATCGTCCCAATTTAGATCCGGAGTTGTTTTCCTCCTCCGCGATTAATTCTGTCCCTTTTTGTACTAACTGATGGTGTTGGGGATGGGGGGGAATGGCCGGGGTTTGGGGATGACAGGCAGCGGACCGTAAAATAGTTAATTGGGATTGAGTCACACTATTTCCCTGCTTATCAATCCATGCTAAAGCATCATTCCCCCCGGCAGTTTTTAGATAAACCATGACTCCCTCCGGATGGGTTGCTGTCCCACTATGGCAACGGGTAGAATAAACCACCGGCGGCAGAGTCTCTATGGTATGTTTTAAACTAGGGTCAACTTCGATCGCATTTTTCCAAATTTGATACGCTTCCGAGGTTAAATCCACTTCTTGATCCTCCTCCTCATCGATAACCTCAGATTTTTCATGATACAGATCTAATAAAGTCTGGTTATCCATCTCCTCCTCAAAAAATACCTCATCGGTCCCCACCACGTCCGCATTCTCTCGCAGTCTTTGAGATAGTCTCGTCCGCAGTTTAATAATTCTCTCCACTCCCTCCGCAGGTAAAAAGGAATAACAGAGAATCTGACTTGCTTTTTGACCGATTCTATCTACCCTTCCGGCCCGTTGAATCAGGCGAATAATTGCCCAGGGTAGGTCATAATTAACGATAATGGCACAATCCTGTAAATTTAACCCTTCACTCAAGATATCCGTCGCAACCAAGACTCGTATTTCTTCCCCCACTTGCTGAGAATTACTGCGGGGACTAAAACGATGGACCATTTCCGCAGGATTAGCAGAGTTTCCCGTCACTCCCGCAATCTTATCCACTCCCCGATTTTGCAACTGAGTGACTAAATAACTGACTGTATCGGCAAATTGGCTAAAAATTAACACCTTTTCTCTGGGATGATTCTCCTCTAACAGCTGCCATAACTTCTCTAGCTTTTCGTCGGTCTCCGGCTGCCAGGTCCCACAGGTTTGCAATAATGCTATTAAAGCCAAGGCATCAGATTTTAGGTCTTTTTTCAATGCGGGTTTAAACACCTCGGGGTTAATCCACTGAAAGCGCTTGCGATAATCACCGCTATACTTTTGATACACTTGTTCGGCTCTTTTTTGATACTCTTTTTCTAATCCGGTTATCCCCCCAGTCTCCTCGGTTTCTATACTTTCATCTTCTCCCTGAGTGACTAAATCCTCATCCAGATAACGAGTGTCTAACAAAGCTGGATCCTGACTCCCGATGGGAAGGGGTAAATTATTGGCCATGGCATGAAGGAAAATATAGTTACGGAGAATATGACGGTCAAGGGATTGCAGGAAAGCATACCCCCCACTCTCCAAACGTTTAAATAAATTCGTCCGACAAAAACCCATTAATCTTTTACCCGCACGGGATAGACTTTTTAAGATGGTTTCTTCCTCTCCTGTCCCTTTGCATCCTTTAATTAGATAATTTCCCAATCCGTAACGGGGTAACTTCAATCCGTTGAGAGTTATCACCACTGCTTCCGAATATAAACGCGCATAAACCGAGTCTTGTAGGTCAAACTTGATTGTCTTTAGTTGTCGTTGGGGAAGATAAACCCTCGACCCATCAGCAAATTTTAGATACCGACGACCCTGTTCGTCTTCTGTAGCATAATTATTTTTGATAAAACCGCGAGTCCGTCTAATCATATAGAGACGCATTAAGTCTCTCCAGTCGTCGGGAGAGTCACTTTTTTCAAAGGCTGCTAGGGACCTAACCGAAGATTGGTATCTGCGATTAAATTCGATTTCTCCTCCCAGAGATTCTAGTAGTCTTTCGGGACGAATTCCGAGATTAGTATCCTCTTGAATGAATAAACGCAGTTGATTGGACAGGTCAAGATAGTTTTTATTGTAGGGAGTCGCAGTCAAGAGAATACAGCGACTTTCATTGGTGTTAATGTACTCCTGTATCACCCGATAACGTTTACCCTCCCGATTGCGTAGGTTATGACTTTCATCGATAATTACTACCCGATAGCGCCGCAGATTGGGTAATTCCTGCATAACCTGACTTAAGGGGATAATTTTCGCTCTTAATTTGTATTTATAGCTGTAATCCTCCCACATGGTTAGGAGATTTTTCGGACAAATAATTAAGATTTCTAAATCGTAGTCTTCCTGCAAAATATATGCTAGAATGGAAGCGATGCGCGTTTTTCCTAACCCCACCACGTCGCCAATTAGTACCCCACCGCGTCTTTGCACATAACGAGCGGCAATTTTAATGGCCGATTTCTGAAAATCTAGTAAGTCTTGGTCAAACTGTCGGGGAATTTTGTATTCCGCTAAACCGGCTCTCGCTTCAAAGGAAAGATGGTAAGCTATTTTTAAATAGATATGATAGGGGGGAATAAGACTTTCCCGGGCCCAACTTTCGTTAATCACCTTGACAATATCCTCGGATATATCCCAACACCAAGCATCGAACCAACGATCATTAAACCACTTTTGTAATTTGGCACAAGCATCGTGGTCAAGGACATCAATATTTAATTCTCCCTGCTGTTGTAATCCCGCAAAAGTTAGATTACTACTACCCAAAAATCCCACCGTTGGGTTATTGACATCCTGTCGATGAATAAGGTATAATTTAGCATGGAGATTATAGCCCAAAAATAAGCGAATTACTAACTTACCCGATTGAATTTGTTTTCCCAACCGTTGCAAAGCTGCCTGATCTCGATTGCTAGGATTTCCCCAAGTTAATTGTTGGCAAAAATCCTGAACAATTTGTTTTCTTAAACGAGCGCAAGTAGCCTTATCTATATCATTTGAGCGCTTCAATAAAGACAGGGATTGCTGTAGTAATTCCTGGGGTGCTTGCTGCATACCAATCAGCAGACGACAACAGGACAAATCACCACCGAGAAAGTGATCAATATAGGTATCAATGGACTGCCAACCGCGCAAATTAAAATAACCCACACAAAAATCAGCGCGTTGGGATGCTAATAAACTTTCGCGTAAAATTGGCAATAAATGGGACTCAATATTATCAATAATACGCGGCATATTTTTAATCCGTAGGGTACGATCTTCGATAGTGTAAACTAGCGATAATTATGGTGAGTGATTTTGGTTATGGTGGTGGGTTACGCGTTGCTAACCCACCCTACTGATTTACTTAATCCAAACAGTTTTAACGTTGACAAATTCGCGAATACCTTCCACACTTAATTCCCGTCCAAAACCGGAACGTTTAATCCCCCCAAAGGGTAAACGAGGATCGGATTTAACCATCCCGTTAATAAACACACAACCGGCCTCAATTTCGGTAATTAAACGCTCAATTTCTGCGGGGTTATTCGTCCAAGCACTAGAACCCAAACCAAAGGGACTATCATTAGCTAAAGAGATCGCTTCCTCGATATTTTTGACTCGAAATAGTAAAGCCACTGGTCCAAAAAATTCCTCTTTTTCCCCCGGAGAACCAGCAGGAATATCGGTTAAAATCGTCGGTAGATAGAAGTTACCTTTTCCCTCTAAACGTTTACCCCCCACAAGGACTTTACCACCCATAGCGACGGTTTTTTCCACTTGAGCGGCAATTTCCGAGACGATCGATGCCGTGGCCAAAGGACCAATATCAACAGTTTCATCGAGGGGATCACCAACTTTTAAAGCTTGGAATTTAGCCACTAATAACTGTTCAAATCGATCGGCGACAGTTTCCATGACAATAAACCGTTTAGCGGCGATACAAGTCTGACCATTATTTAACAATCTTGCCGTCACTGCCGTAGCCGCTGCCACCTCGATATCGGCAGTATCTAAAACGATAAAAGGATCACTACCTCCCAACTCCAAAACCACCTTTTTGATCTGTTTTCCGGCGGCGGCTGCTAAACTGATCCCCGCCGGTTCACTACCAGTTAAAGTGGCAGCTTTTACCCGTTCATCGTTAATTAAATCACTAACGCGATCGGCCCCGATCAAAAGAGTTTGAAAAGTGCCTTCAGGAAAACCAGCTTCTAATAAAATTCTTTCCACCGCTAAAGCTGATTGGGGAACATTAGAAGCGTGTTTGAGTAGGCCGACATTTCCCGCCATTAAAGCGGGAGCAGCAAAGCGAAATACTTGCCATAAAGGGAAATTCCAGGGCATAACCGCTAAAATTACCCCTAAAGGTTGATAACGGACAAAACTGCGACTAGCATCGGTGGTAATCAACACATCTTCCAGATAACCGGCGGCATTATCGGCATAAAAACGACAAACCAAGGCACATTTGAGGACTTCTGCGATCGCTGATTTGATCGGTTTCCCCATTTCTAAAGTCATGGTTTTAGCCAATGCTACCTGATCCCGTTCCAAAATATCCGCCGCTTGCCGTAACCACTGTCCCCGTTGACTGATGGCGGTGCGGCGATACTGCTGAAAAGTTGTCTCAGCTAGGGCCAATTTCGCCGCCAATTCCTCCGAGGTTAGAGGGGTAAAAGTCTTGAGAATTTCTCCAGTGGCAGGGTTAACTGAAGCGATACCCATATCCCAATTGTCTCCTATCGAGCGCTATATCTCTAGTTTAGTTCTCCTGTTGTCCCGCTGCTCACACTAATTTGGCGATCGGGATTAGGATTCAGGAGATAGGAGTCAGGAGATAGGAGTCAGGAGACAGGAGATAGGGTGATAGGGTTTTGGGGTGATAGGGTGATGAGACAGCTTCCCCACTTCCCACTTCCTAATTCATAATTCATAATTCATAATTCATAATTCATAATTCATAATTCTCATCTCCCCAACCCCCAACAGCTAAAACCCATCTGTACGGCGCTGCTGACATAATTCGATCGCTAATTGGATCGCCGCTTGCATACTCTGGGGTCTAGCGATGCCAAGACCGGCGATATCAAAAGCCGTCCCGTGGTCTGGAGAGGTGCGAACAAAAGGTAAACCGATGGTAGTGTTAACAGCACAGTCAAAAGCCATTAATTTGACGGGAATTAAGCCCTGATCGTGGTATAATGCCAGATATGCGTCGGCGGGTTGTCCTGCACCGCTAAACCAAGCGCGTCCCGGTTCCACCCAAAGCGTATCGGGGGGGACAAGGCCGATTAATTGGGTTTGCGGGTACTGCTGCGCCATTGACTCTAGCCAAGGCTGTAACCAGTCCTTTTCTTCCCTTCCCAGTTTTCCCGCTTCGCCACTGTGGGGATTAAGACCGGATATGGCGATTTTTGGGCGATCGATGCCGAAATCTAGCTTTAAAGACTCGATCAATAGGTCTAATTTTCGGGTCATCAGATCGGGGTTAAGAGTATCGGGAACTTCTCGCAGGGGGATGTGGGTAGTGGCGAGGAGAGTGCGTAAGTTATAGCCAGTGTGAGGGGATTTAGCGACGAATAGCATCCCATAACGGTTAATTCCTGCCATGGTAGCTAAAACCTCCGTTTGACCGGGGAAATCATAACCGGCCAACTGCCAACAGGATTTAGCGATCGGACCTGTGACAATACCGTCAAATTCGCCCTTGAGGGTGCGTTTTATGGCTTCTTGCAGGTAAAGAAAGCTAATTTCACCACTATGGGCATCCCCACGCCCGAAAACGATTTTTTCTTGATTGTAGGGCAAATCGATCAGAGAAAAGCGATCGAGGAGATGGGGATCGTGATAGGCTTTTTCGAGAAGCGTTCTGGTGCCGATTAGAGTAATCTGACAAATAGACGAGATTGGGGAATCGGCGATCGCTTTTAACACCACTTCAGGACCGATCCCGGCGGGATCACCGACGGGGATAACTAGACGGGGAATAAAATAGGCGGATTCCATAAATTTTGGCCGTCAATATTGCTAATTCTCCCGATTAATCTCATCGTTGACAATTATCAGGAGGGAATAAATCAGTAAACAATCTTCAGTTTACCTAAAATGTCGGATGAATGCCGCCGCTAAATTTTTCCACAAGACATCAACCTTTGCGGGGTATGAAATCCGACCAGGATATTGACTGCGAAGCACGATTTTAATTCTACCATTTGTAGGTAAACTGTGTTATACTTAATTGATCCAGGGTCGAGGATTAATCAATGCTAGTCGTAGAAGCTAAGTTAAAAAACGGGACACCAGAACAATACCAAAGACTAGATGAAGCAATTAGGACATCTCAGTTTGTGCGTAACTCTTGTGTTCGTTATTGGATGGACAATAAGGGGAAAACCCGCAATGATCTCCAAAAACTTTGTGCGATACTAGCTAATAATAAAGGGACACCTTGGGTTAATAAATTAAACTCTCAAGCTCGTCAATCGGCTGCTGATAGAGCCTGGCAATCAATTAATAGGTTTTACCAGAATTGTCATGCTAAGATACCGGGTAAAAAGGGTTTTCCTCGGTTCAAAAAGCATAGCCGTTCGGTTGAGTATAAACTAACGGGCTACAAACTATCTGATGACCGACGTAAAATCAAGTTCACCGATGGTTTTAAAGCAGGAGAATTTGATTTATGGTGTAGTCAAAAGACCTTAGTTTATTATTCAGAACAACAGATTAAACGGGTAAGAGTTGTTAGACGTGCTGACGGTTATTATTGCCAGTTTTTAATTGACGTAGAGCGGCAAGAATACCATGAACCAACGGGACAAATAACAGGAATTGACTTAGGGTTAAAAGAGTTTTATACTGACGCTCAAGGTAATACTGTAGAGAATCCACGTTATTTAAGAAAGTCAGAAAAACGACT
>NZ_JASJFG010000902.1:0-1783 GCF_030065375.1 Microcystis sp. M49636_WE2
ACGAGTATTTAAAGGATGATTAGCACAGAGAGTAAAACCCCAAGGGGAACCATAACTAGGAGTGGGAGCGCAATAGGAATGAACGTAGGGAAAAACTGCTTTTAAAGTATTCACCAAACGCGCATGATACATCACCGAAGGGGGAGAAACCGGGCCAGATTGGACAACCACAATGCCATTTTCTGCCAAAACTCTTTGTAGTTTTTCAAAGTATTCTTTCGTAAATAGGGGGAAAGAGGGACCCTCTTCGATGGGATCAACCAGATCAGAAATAATAATATCCCATTTATCATTAGTGGTGTCTAAAACCTCTAAAGCATCAGCCACAACTAACTGAAAACGAGGATCATCAAAAGTGCCTTGGTGCATTTCGGGAAGATGTTCCTTACAAGCTGCCACCACATCCCCATCGATATCGATCATCATCACTTTTTCGATTGTTTTCCAACGCAATAACTCCCGCGTTGTCGCACCTTCACCACCCCCCAGAATTAAAGCAGTTTTTGCTTCTTGGTGGGCAATCATTGCCGGTTGCACTAATGCTTCATGATAAATAAATTCATCCCCCGTACAGGATTGCCATTTGCCATCCAGTACCAAGGCTTTTCCATAGGCCCCCGATTCAACAATATACATCTCCTGAAAAGCGGTTTTTTTGTAGGCTAAAATCTGGGAAACCCCATGACTATAAATGTCCCAGGGGGTAATATATTCGTTAACCCATAGATCCGCTTTTAGTTCACTTCCTGCCATAACTAATCCTCCTTGGGGTGAAAAAGGCACGATCTACTATTATACGACAATTGACAGATTTAGATCGTTAACCTGAAATTATCTCCAGGTAATCCCGAAGCTGCCGATAATCGATCGCTGAAAAACGGTAAGCTAGAAAAGATTAGCTTCAAGTAAACTTCTAGCCACTAACCTATGACTAAAAACGAGACTACCGAGAAAAAGATTTTTCTCCTAGATTTTGAGAAACCCCTTTACGAATTAGAATCCCGCATCGAACAGATTAAAGAATTAGCCCAAGAAAATAGCGTAGATGTCTCGGAACAAATTAGTCAACTAGACGAACGAGCTAATCAATTACGTCGTGAAATTTTTAGCAATCTCACCCCTTCCCAAAGGCTACAATTAGCCCGTCATCCCCGGCGCCCCAGTACCCTAGACTATATTCAGGCAATCACCGATGAATGGTTCGAGTTACACGGTGATCGCGGTGGTTACGACGATCCCGCCCTTGTGGGTGGTGTTGCCCGTTTTAACGGTCGTCCCGTGGTGATTATCGGACATCAAAAAGGCCGGGATACTAAGGATAATGTGGCTAGAAATTTCGGCATGGCTGCCCCCGGCGGTTATCGTAAAGCCATGCGTTTAATGGAACACGCCCATCAGTTTAATCAGCCAATTTTAACCTTTATTGACACCCCCGGCGCCTGGGCGGGGGTGGAAGCGGAAAAATTAGGTCAAGGGGAAGCGATCGCCTATAATCTTCGGGAGATGTTCCGTTTAGATGTGCCGATCATTTGTACTGTTATTGGCGAAGGTGGTTCCGGCGGTGCTTTGGGCATTGGGGTCGGCGATCGCCTATTAATGTTAGAGCATTCTGTCTATACCGTGGCGACTCCCGAAGCTTGTGCCGCCATTCTCTGGAAAGATGCCAAAAAATCCGATAAAGCAGCAGTTGCCCTCAAAATTACCTCAAAAGATTTAAAAGAGTTAAATATTATCGATCAGATCGTTCCTGAACCCTCCAGAGGGGCCCATGCTGATCCGATTA
>NZ_JASJFG010000199.1:0-1125 GCF_030065375.1 Microcystis sp. M49636_WE2
AAATTTTTGGAGAAACTAGATGCCAATAGCCGAAAATCTGTTTTGACTAAAATTGGTATTCTCAAAACCTGCCTTGAAACTCAAAACGTTTATCCCCCTGAAGAACTTGATATCAAAAAACTTAAAGGTGAGTTAAAAGGATTCTCCAGAATTCGTGTTGGCAAAATGCGAGTTATTTTTGAAATCGGCAAGGAGACAGACGAAATCTTTATTTATGAGATTAACTTTAGAGGCAATATTTACGATTAATTAAGCGATTAGCAACGTTCGGATTTACCAATTATTTTCGATACTTCTTTCCGCAGCCATCTAACTTTCATGAGTTAATTTAGCAAATACTGCTTCTTCTTTGTTAGCAAAGTCTCCAGCTTCGACTGGGGCCACTGCTTTCTTAATTTTCTCGCCAGCAGCCAGAATAATCACCCGATCTTGACGATTACTAGACTTCTGACATAATTAACTTTTGAGAGTTCAAAAATGGGAAAATAGGGATGAAGTTGCCTAAAATATCTTTATACTTAGGGTCTGCTGAATAAATCTAGAAACCTTGTTGGATAAGACTTTTGGACTTTTTTGACCTCAAAAAGTGCCAGCCATTGGAGGGATCGGGGGTAAAATTCAGGTACTTTTTCCCTGAAAATTAGGTAACTGACTACCTCAAAATCGGTAAAACCCCACACCCCACACCCCACACCCTGCCCCCACCAACAAACTTTTTCAGCAGACCCTACTTAGTTCTCCTGACTACTGACTACTGACTACTGGCTCCTCTCTCTGAGGATTACCGGTCACTGATTACTGATTACTGATTAGAGAATACCCGCATTAGAAAGACCGAGAACCAGTCCCGCACCGAGAATATGGCCAAAACTCATGGTAGCCAATAATTCCGGCAGACCGAAGCTTTTTTTCGAGGCTAACTGCGGCAAGGGTAAAGCAGGGCCGGCCCCAGTATTTTGGATAGCAAAATAACCGATAACGAAGGCTACTAGGTTAGCTAACGTCATGGTAATGCCGACGGATAAATTCCAGGGAATGGTTTGAGCAGTGGCTAAAAGTAAGGCGGAAGGGATCATTTGCGCTCCAGTCTTGATAAGATTTTGTTAACCACAGGGCATTATAAAA
>NZ_JASJFG010000380.1:0-2525 GCF_030065375.1 Microcystis sp. M49636_WE2
AAAGTGCAGAAATTACCCCAGGAGAAACCATGAATCCTCGTCGTCTTCCCTAAAAATTAAGTAGCTGGTTATAATTAAATTAAAAATGGATTTTAGGTTCGATCCCCCCTGCCCCCCTTGATAAGGGGGGTGCCGATAGGCGGGGGGATCTCCCCTTAATAAGGGGGCATCTGATAATTTTTAACGCCTACCTACTTAATGATCATTGATTAGGTAATATTGCTTGATTTTTTGATCACTTTTCTAGTAATATATATGCTGAAGACCCGATTACTCAATTAACCTAATTATCTACTCCCATGTTAACAAAAATTATTCTCGGGTTACTTTGGTTAGGCTTCGGATTATACGCTTTTTTACTAGCACCCCCTGATCAACCAGATACAGTGAATTTAATTATCGATCTTTCCACTGGGAAATGGCAAGATATCAACCCGTTAATTATCGCTCTTTTTAACCTGATGGGAGTTTGGCCACTTATCTACACTAGCCTTTTAATTATCGATGGTCGTGACCAAAAAATCATCGCGTGGCCCTTTACTTTTGCCTCCTTTGCCGTGGGTGCTTTCGCTATTTTACCCTATCTAACTCTCCGTCAACCCAACAGCAATTTTACCGGTAAAAAAAATCTGGTCATTAAACTTTTAGACTCACCTTGGTTGGGAGTAATTGCCCTAATTACTGCGGCAATTTTAATCGCTTACGGATTAATTAACGGCAATTGGTCTGATTTTTGGCATCAGTGGCAAACTAGCCGTTTTATTCATGTTATGAGTTTAGATTTCTGTCTTTTAACCGTATTATGTCCAATTTTGCTGCAAGATGATCTAACCCGACGGGGGTTAAAAAATCCTTTCCTGTTGCCGGTAATTTCCCTATTGCCTCTAATCGGTCCGGCAATTTATTTAATTATTCGTCCTCGCTTAGGGGAGAATTAAGGGTAAATTGTCTTGAGCAAACTTAACTATTTCTTGACAAGAGAAGTTCATATTTAACAAAAATTATGCTGAGGTTCCCCTAAAATACGAGTCAAGAGATTAATGTCCAGATTAGAAGGAGTGTTTAACCTTGTTAGAGAGTCAAAAACCACCTCGGATTTACTGCTTTCAAGCTGATTATCTTGCCTCCCAACAATTTAACCCCCAAGAGATTCCCGCTTGGTTATCCTTAGAAGTAAACTGGCAGGGTTATAGAATTCATACCCTACCCTGGGTAGCAGACGTAGCTAGGGTATTAGGATTATTAGCGATCGAAGATACCCCCCAAGGGTGGCAAGATTATTTAGAAAGCTTGGGATTAGCCAAAATTAGGTTAATGGACAGCGAGGAGTTTTTTGAGGATAAATCTTTATCGGGATGTTAGAAATGCCCTATAATTGGCAATTTAGTGATGATTCTACCAGTGAATTTATGCCCTATAAACTACTCTTCGTCTGTTTAGGAAATATCTGTCGTTCTCCCGCTGCCGAGAATATCATGACTTATCTGATTGAACAAGAAGGATTAGGTAATAAAATCCTCTGTGATTCTGCGGGGACTGCCGGTTATCATATCGGTTCTCCTCCCGATTCTCGCATGAATACGGCGGCCAAAAAACGCGGTATTCCTCTGCAAGGGACAGCCAGACAATTTACCCGCGAAGATTTCGAGAATTTTGATCTAATCTTAGCCATGGATAAAGCCAATTATCAAGATATTTTATCCCTAGATCGGACAGGAAAATATCAAGAAAAGGTCAAGTTAATGTGTGACTATGCTCGTTATCACCCAGAAAAAGAAGTTCCCGATCCCTACTACGGTGGTCGTGAAGGTTTTGACCGCGTAATCGAGCTACTTTTAGACTCCTGTGGCAGTCTTTTGGAGGAAGTAAAAAACAAAATTTAAGTTTTTTCTTTCAGCTAATCGATTAATCTATGTTCGAGGGAAAAACGAACCAATTCAGCCCGATTGTTAGTATTGGTTTTTCTGAGTAAACTGCTAACATATTTCTCGATCGTGCGAGAACTAAGATGCAGTTTTTGCCCAATTTCACTGTTAGAAAGTCCCCGGGCTAAATGTTCTAACACTTCCCGCTCGCGATTAGTTAACTTAAAATCGTCCTGTAAAGAAGAAGTTAAAACATCCCTAGTTTTGGGGCTTTCTTCTGGTTTTAATTTCTGATATTGACGTTCGCTTTGCACCATTTGCGCTCGCTCTAAAAGATTGCGAATAACCGCTTTTAATTCCTCCATCTCAAAAGGTTTAGGAAGATAGATATCACAACCCACTTGATAACCGCGAATTCTTTCCTCCGTTGACCCTCTTTCGGTTAAAAAGATTACCGGTAATAACCTAAATTCTGGCTGTTGCCGCACCTTAGTCACCAAAGAATAACCGTCCAAACGGGGCATTTTGATATCCGATACCAAAAGATGGGGATGATAGGTATCCAATAAATTCAAAGCTTCCAAACCATTACTCGCCGCCACCACACTATAACCTGCTAATTCTAAATAATCTTTGACCGCTAGGCGGATACCGGGGTCA
>NZ_JASJFG010000684.1:0-4576 GCF_030065375.1 Microcystis sp. M49636_WE2
CGCAACACCGGTTAATGCAGGAAACCGGACAACTAGAAATCATTACCAGTCCCTACACCCATCCAATTTTACCCCTGCTGGCCAACTCGGAAGCCGGCCGGGTAGCAGTGCCGAATATGACCCTTCCTCGGCAATATTTCCGCTATCCTGAAGATATTTCGCGCCATCTCCAGAAAGCTTGGCAAATCTATATTGATCGCTTTGATAAACATCCTCGAGGACTTTGGCCCTCGGAACAATCCGTTAGTCCCGCGATTCTCCCCGCAATCGCTAAACAGGGTTTTCAGTGGTTATGTTCCGATGAGGGGGTGTTAGGTTGGTCCCTGGGACATTACTTTCATCGCGACGAAAAAGGCAATATTAGCGAACCGGAATTGCTTTATCGTCCCTACCGTCTGGAAACTAGCAACGGCAATTTATCGATGGTTTTCCGCGATCATCGTCTCTCGGATCTGATCGGATTTAGCTATAGTGGCATGAAAGCGCAAGAGGCCGCTACAGACTTAGTTAAACACCTAGAAGCGATCGCCGAACAACTGAAAACCAACGCAGAAACCACGACCCTAGAAAAACCCTGGTTAGTTACCATTGCGCTAGATGGCGAAAACTGTTGGGAAAACTATCATCAAGACGGTTTACCCTTCCTAGAGAACCTTTATCAACTTTTAAGCGACCACCAAGCGATCGAATTAGTCACCGTCTCGGAATATCTCGATCGCTTTCCCGCTAATGCAAAAATCCCCAGCCATCAACTTCATAGCGGCTCTTGGATCGATGCCAATTTTACCACTTGGATCGGCGATCCCGCTAAAAATAAAGCTTGGGAATATCTAATTTTAGCCCGTCAAACCCTCGCTAATCACCCGGAAGCGACGGAAGATAATAACCCCGACGCGTGGGAAGCATTGTATGCAGCGGAAGGTTCCGATTGGTTTTGGTGGTTTGGTTATGGCCATTCTTCCAATCATGACGCAATTTTTGATCAACTTTTCCGCGAACACCTGATCACTCTTTATCAAGCTTTAAATGAGCCAATTCCCTCCTATTTGCTCGAACCGGTGGAAGAACACGGGGATAAACAAAGTAATCGTCCGATGGCTTTCATTCACCCCATTATCGACGGTTTTGGGGACGAACAGGATTGGGATAAAGCTGGACGGATCGAAATTGGCGGCTCCAGTGGTACAATGCACCGAACTTCCTTAGTGCAAAGACTCTTTTTCGGTTGGGATCACCTCAATTTTTATCTGCGTTTCGATTGGAAACCGGGGGCAGAATTAGGCAAAGATATCCCGCCTGAAGTGCATTTATATTGGTATTATGATGAAGTGCATCGTCTGCAAAGTCCAATTCCCTTAGCAGATATTCCCCCTCGATCGCCCCTCGATTACGGTTATCATCATCATCTAGGAATAAATTTAATCACGGAATTTACTTGGTTAGAATTCGCTCAAGAATATTTTACTTGGCAACGAGTTCCTAGTAGTGCCAAAGCTTCTTTTAATCAATGTTTGGAAATTGCTGTCCCCTGGGAAGGATTACACATTGAACCCGATGCTCGTCTCCATTTAATCGCAGTTTTAGCCAATCAAGGTCAATACTATGATTTCCTCCCCGTTGAAGAATTAATCTTCCTGCAAAGACCTTAAATCAGTGATCAGTGATCAGTAATCAGTTTTTTAGTTATCAGCTATCAGCTAGAATCATTTATTAGTAAGTGATCAGTAATAGTAGAAAGATATGTTTTAGCTTTAACTAATCAGATAGATGGCTCTCTTAGGTTTGGTGGCTAAAATGTATTCTAAGATACAGTCTTGGGGCAGTGAGTGGAACGAACCACAGAGACACAAAGGACACAAAGATCGATCACTAATATATAAGTTAAACTTATCACACAAAGAATAAGAGAGCCTCAATTTTTCCATTAATGCCCAATTTGCTTAAGAAGCGCAGGAGAAATTAAACGCTATCCTTGGGGAAATGGATGCGGATCACTGACAAATTCACCACATCTGTGCAGCGGTAAATTAGCTATATAGTCCCATGATCTAGCTTTTTCAGGGCGCTGAGAGCATGGAGACGGACAATCGCCTCCCCATCGGCTGCTAAAGTCAGCAAAATACTTTTATTATCCCGATCTAATTCTCCTAAAGCGATCGCTAGAGACTGTTTAACTCCTGTATCACCGAGGATCGCAGGACGGGAGTGATAAAAATTACCGAGAATTTCCCCTGCTTGTCGGCGTAATTTCTGGCAGGTTTGCCGGCCGAGAATAGCGATAATTTCCCGACAAATCAAGACATTTTCGCTATATAAAGCTTTTTCTAGGTAATTTAAAGCTTCTCCGTCCTCGATCCAGCCCAAGGCTCGTACTACAGTTAATTTTAAACTATCGGGAGTTAAGGAAGATTGCAGCAGTGGATTTAAAGCTTTAGCTGAGGTTGCTGTGCCGATACGACCGAGAGCGATCGCAGTTTCTTGACAGATATCAAGGTGGATATCGAATAACAGCGGTTGCAGATGGTTAACTAAATCTGCTTGGGGATAATTCGTCCCTAGGTAACTACTAGCTTTAATTGCTTCCCGTCGCACCTCGATGGCTGGATCCTGTAAAGCATCGAGGATAATCGCAGTAATCTGGGGATGGTGAAAACTGCTTAAAGCTTCGATCGCCATGGACCGAATGGCGCTAGATTCATCCTTAACTACGGTTAAAAGCGGTTCGATAATTTCTGGCCGGCGAATTTGTGATAAAGCTTGTACGGCTAAAAAACGCCTGTTCGAGTCGGACAGTAATTGTCCTAAACTAGAGATGGCAGAACTGCCGATATTAGCTAAAGCAGCCGCAGCCATTTGGCTGAGTTCCTCCTCCTCCGATCTTTGCAATAATTGACTGAGAGCGAGAATACAGGCTCGATCGTCAAATTGACTGAGAATTCTCGCCAGAAACCAGCGCATTTCCCCATCTTGTTCCTCGGATTCTAACAGGGCAATTAAAGGAGCGATCGCCGGTTGACCGATTTGAGGAAATAGTTTAGCTATCTCCCATCGCTGTTGAAAATCGCATTTTTGTAAGGCTTCTAGGGCTAAATCGAGGATTTCATCGTTAATAATCGGTTCAATCGCATCTTTTTGGTTTAAAAGTCGCTGTATGCTGGCGTTTACTGTCTCCCAGTCCTTTTTATTCAACGCTATCTGAGCTTTTTCTAGCAGAGCTTGCATCGTGAGAAATGGCCTCGATTTTCGTGCTACCTATCCTAAGAATGTCAGACTTGCTCGCTTTTGTCCTCTCTTCTATGCAAGAAACCGATAATAAATCTCAAAATTGTGCATCAGACGTCAGTAGAGGGGGCATCAGCGATCGCACAGTAGGGACGACTATAACAAAGGGGTGTTTCCAGGTCGTGTTCTTCCAAAAATTCCCGATTACTTAAAATCTTAGCGGTTTCTCCCTCTCCCACCACCTGACCACGACTTAAAACCACCGTGCGATCGCATAGTTCTAAAGCCAGATCGAGATCATGGGTGGCGATCACTTGAGTTTGGGGTAAAGTGGCCAACAGTTGTATTAATTGCCGACGGGACCGGGGATCCAGTTGGGCGCTAGGTTCATCAAAAACTAATACCTGCGGCAACATGGCTAAAACCCCCGCAATAGCCACGCGTTTTTTTTCACCCCCCGATAGATTCTGACTGTTTCTCTTACCGTAATGCTGGGAATCCAATCCCACCGCGTGTAAAGCATGATGACAGCGATGGTTTAAATCCTCTCCCCGAATACCCTGATTCATCGGTCCAAAAGTCACATCTTCCCAGACAGTGGGCATAAATAGCTGATCGTCGGGGTTTTGGAAGACTAAACCGACAAAATTGCGGATATTTTCTAAATTCTCCGGTTTAACTTGGTACGGACCGACGGTGATTCTACCGGTTTGCGGCGGGAGAATACCGTTAAAATGCAGTAATAAGGTGGATTTTCCCGATCCATTGGCCCCTACCAAAGCCACCTTTTCCGTAGCTTCAATGGCTAAATTAATACCTTTTAACGCTTCTGTGCCGTCAGGATAGGTATAAACTAGGTTTTCAATAAAAATCGGGTTGTGGTGCATGAAAAACGAGACTTTTACCGAAAAATTGGGTTTAAGGTTCCCCGTCCTTTAGCGTAGCGGAGGACGGCTTTTTTTGCAACAGGTTGTCAATCTAGCTTCAAGTTTAGGCAACGGGAGTGTTAACTGAGTAGATGTACCATTTGACCCCAGAGGATCAGAATTACTGTGCAAATTATAGCGAGATAATCGTTCAGCTTGCTTTGGGGAACCCGTATAGAAGGCAAGGAACCGGTGTAACCCCTCGATAACATGGCTTGATAAATGCGATCGCCACGTTCGTAGGTACGGATAAATAAAGCGCCGATCATGTGTCCCACTAGCAACCGTTGCCATCGGGGACTACTCATTAAATTGCGCGCAATTGCTGCCCTTCGCATGGAATTAAATTCAGCGATCAAAACAGCTAGATAACGGTACATAGAAGCCAAAATTGCCACCAATAAAGGGGGAGTTTTCAGGGTAACTAA
>NZ_JASJFG010000399.1:0-2996 GCF_030065375.1 Microcystis sp. M49636_WE2
ATTACCCGCCCACGGTTATCCAAAACTCAAAGAAAAATATCCCCATCTCTACGGTCATTATGGCACCGCCTGGCAAAATCAAACTAAAGAATTTGCTAAGTTTCCGGGGGCAATAGTTTTAACTACTAATTGTCTCATGCCCCCCCACGAAAACTATGAAAGTAAACTCTTTACCCTCGGACCTGTGGGTTATGCCCATATTAACCGCTTAGAAACAGTGGACGGTGCGATCGATTTTAGTCCCGTGATTGCTAAAGCGCAATCATTGCCCGGATTTACTGAAATAAGCGAACCTCGGCAGGTAATGGTGGGATTTGCCCACAATACCGTTCTCAGTGTCGCTGATACGGTGGTTAATGCCCTTAAACAGGGTAAAATCCGTCACTTCTTCCTAGTTGGGGGCTGCGATGGGGCAAAACCCGATCGCAATTACTACACCGAATTTGTGGAACAAGTCCCCGAAGATTGCATCGTTTTAACCCTTGCCTGTGGAAAATTCCGCTTTTTCGACAAACAATTAGGTACTATCGAAGGATTACCCCGGCTGATGGACGTGGGACAATGTAATGATGCCTATAGTGCCATCAAAATCGCCCTAGGATTAGCCAACGCTTTTAACGTTAGCGTCAACGAGATTCCCCTCTCCCTAATTATCTCTTGGTACGAACAAAAAGCGATCGCTGTACTGCTCACCCTGCTACATCTAGGGATGCAAAATATCCGTCTGGGACCAACTTTACCGGCATTTATCTCCCCCAACGTCCTCAAATTCCTCTCCGATACCTATCACCTGCGGCCGATTACCACCCCCGCCAAAGACTTAGCCGATTGTCTAAGTTAAAACTTTCTGTAAAAATCCCACTCTTGGCCACAAATTGTGGCCTATGGGAAGGAGAGGGATATTATCCTCAAGGAGAATAATTTTTATGTCCGTAATCACTTTAAGCATTGATGGTAAAGATGTAGCGATCGAAGCGGGTTCGCGAGTTCTCGCAGCCGCTAGTCAGGTAGGAATAAAAATTCCTGCCCTCTGTCATCTCGATGGGGTTTCTGAAGTGGCTGCCTGTCGCTTATGTTTGGTAGAAATTGAAGGTATTAATAAATTATTACCCGCCTGTGTAACGGAGGTGGCGGAAGGAATGGTGATCCATACCGATACCCCAAAACTGAAAGAATATCGCCGCATGACGGTGGAATTATTATTCGCTGAAGGTAATCACGTTTGTGCGGTTTGTGTGGCTAATGGTAACTGTGAATTGCAAGATTTAGCCATCGAAGTGGGTATGGATCATAGTCGTTTTCCCTACCGTTTTCCCAAGCGAGAAGTCGATATTTCCCATCATCTTTTTGGTATCGATCATAATCGTTGTGTTCTCTGTACCCGTTGTGTGCGAGTCTGTGATGAAATTGAAGGGGCGCACGTTTGGGATCTGGCTTATCGCGGCGAAAAAGATAAAATTATCGCGGGAATGGATCAGCCTTGGGGCAGCGTTTCTGCCTGTACTTCCTGCGGCAAATGTGTTGCCGCTTGTCCAACGGGAGCCATATTCCGCAAGGGTTCCGCCGTTTATGAAAAAGAGGAAGATCGATCAAAGTTGGAATTTTTAGTTAATGCTAGGACTCAACACCAATGGACGCGTTAAAGTAATCGATGGAGGGTGATAATGATCGATGGGCGCATTTAGATATCTACGAGCAGAAATTAACCGTCAAGGTAAGGGAGGACTATGATCAGATTATGGGTAATAATCAAGATATCCTAGAGATTGCTGCCCAATACGAAATATCGGAGATCGATATCCGACGCGCCAAGGATTATGCTTTTGGATCGGGAGTGTCTCGATATCAATTTTTTCCCGAAGGTTTAATGGTAGCAGCTTGGCGAAGACTCGCTGGCGCTCAAGGGAATAATCTTGATCGGATGTTTCTCAATCATGAAATCTACGAATCTGACTTAGTGATTAATCGAGGCTTTTCGCAGCAACAAGCGCATTTACTGGCACAAAAACAATATCCTTGGTCCGATTCAATTCAGCAAACGAGATAATTATGACCACATCACCCGAATCGCAATTTCTGCAAGCCCTAGAAATGTGTCAGTCTCTCTCCAATTTGACGGCGCAATTTTCTAGTATTCCTTGTCGGGTAATTGAAATTTTGTCTGATGTCAGTCAAGAGCCTAGGGTTTTGTATTCGCTCTTAATTAAATATTCTAGAGAGGTGGATTGTGCTTTAGTTGCCCTAGATATTTATGCCAAAAATGCTGATAATTGGCGAGTAAAAGATCGAGATAAAACCTGTTCTCTTGGTTTTGGAGTGAAAGACCATTGCACGATTTTAAGCTGTTTGCTCAATTTCAGTAAACGTCCTTTTTCTTTTATTTCTTATACGGGAAATTTTGCATCAGAGGCGATTATTTTTGAGCTACTTAAAGACTGGAAAAATCTAGATATAGCTCCTTTCTTTGAGGAAAAAATGCAAGAGTTTATCCAGGAGGCAAAAATAGCTTAAAAGAGTATTTCTTTTCGTTTGATCCTTTTGACGAAATTGCAACTCAGCCAAAAAATACCAATCAAGGAATTAAAATTATGTCTAAAATTCGCTTCGCTACTGTCTGGTTAGCTGGTTGTTCGGGATGCCATATGTCCTTCCTCGATTTGGATGAATGGCTGTTAGAATTAGCCGAAAAAGTTGACGTGGTGTATAGTCCCGTCGGCTGCGATCTGAAAACCTATCCGGAAAATGTCGATGTCTGTTTAGTGGAAGGAGCGATCGCTAATCAGGATAATTTAGAACTAATTCATCTAGTCCGTCAAAATACCAAAACCGTCGTTTCTTTTGGTGATTGCGCCGTAACTGCTAACGTTCCCGCTATGCGGAATATGTTAGGAACTGCCGATCCCGTGCTAAAAAGGGCTTATTTAGAGTTAGGAGATAACACCCCTCAACTACCAGAAGAACCCGGTATCGTTCCCGAATTATTAGATCAAGTGCTG
>NZ_JASJFG010000439.1:0-2724 GCF_030065375.1 Microcystis sp. M49636_WE2
AATGGGGCGAAAGTCTGTGGACTCTGTGTAAGACAGTACATGGTTTTTTAACTGTGGTATGCGACGGTGGTGGAAGCAGAAACTTAAATCGTGAGGTTTAGGAATCGCCGCACTTTTAGGGCGGCGAGGATGTCAACTTCGAGCCATTGCTGCCCCTTTTAGCGGCAATGGCCATGGCAAAATTGCCGCCGGATTTTGTCAAAACCGATTAACGTTTGGCTAACTTTTTCACCGGTAATTTACGCAGACGGATCGATTTCGGGGTAATTTCTACCAACTCATCTGGTCCAATGTATTCGAGGGCGCGTTCGAGACTCATATCCACGGGGGATTGTAACTGAACCAATTCATCCCCGGTGGCGGAACGATGGTTAGTTAACTGTTTAGTTTTGCAGATATTGATCTCCACGTCCTGGGGCCGGTTGCTTTCGCCGATAATCATGTTTTTATACACTCTTGTCCCAGGAGTAATAAAGAATACCCCCCGGTCCTCGGCGTTTTTGAGGGCGTAGAAAGTGGCCACTCCTTCCTCAAAGGCAGTAATCACGCCATTGTAACGGGTGGCTAATTCCCCGGAGAAAGGACGATATTCGAGGAAACTATGGTTCATAATCCCCTCACCGCGACTCAGACGGATAAATTCGCCCCGGAAACCGATTAAACCCCGGGCCGGAATCACGAATTCCAATTGAGTACGGCCATTGCTGCCCGTCTGCATATCCTGCATTTCCCCTTTCCGTTGGCCGAGACGTTCGATACTGGAACCCACCGCTTCTTCGGGTACATCTAAAACGAGGTATTCGTAGGGTTCGCAGGGTTGACCGTTAATTTCCCGATAGATAACCTGCGGCTGCGATACTTGGAATTCGTAGCCTTCCCGACGCATGGTTTCGATGAGAATGCCTAAATGCAGTTCTCCCCGGCCCGAAACCAGGAATTTCTCGGCGGAATCACTTTCTTCCACCCGTAGGGCGACGTTAGTTTCTAATTCTCGCATCAGACGATCGCGAATTTGCCGCGAGGTGACAAAAGTGCCTTCCTGACCGGCAAAGGGAGAATCGTTCACCGAGAAGGTCATTTGTAGGGTCGGTTCATCGACTTTAATTAGGGGTAAAGCTTGCGGGTCATCGGCTAAAGTTACGGTTTCTCCGATGTTAGCGTCGGCAAAACCAGCCACAGCAACGATATTACCGGCGCTGGCCTCGTTTAGTTCCACCCGTTTAAGACCTTCAAAACCAAGAAGTTTTGTTATTTTACCCTTGACAACCGCGCCCGTATCCTTTACTAAAGCAGCCTGTTGACCGGCTTTAATTACGCCGTTATGGATGCGGCCGATAACGATGCGTCCTAAGTATTCCGAGTAATCGAGGGTGGTTACTTGCAGCTGTAGGGGTTTGTTAACGTCCCCGGCCGGTGGTGGAACGTGGTGTAAAATCGCCTCAAACAGGGGCTGCATATCTTTGTCTTCGTCTTCGAGGCTTTCTTTGGCGAATCCTTGCATCCCGGAAGCGAACAGAGTAGTAAAATCACATTGGTCGTCATCGGCGCCCAGTTCCACAAACAGATCGAAAACTTTGTCCACGGCTAGGTTAGGATCCACGTTAGGGCGATCGATTTTATTAACCACGACAATCGGTCTTAATCCCTTTTCTAGGGCTTTTTTCAGCACAAAACGCGTCTGGGGCATCGGCCCTTCGTTAGCATCGACAATCAGGATACAACCGTCCACCATACCTAAAACCCGTTCCACTTCGCCACCAAAGTCGGCGTGACCGGGAGTATCGACGATGTTAATCAGGGTGTTTTGGTAACGAACGGCGGTGTTTTTGGCCAGAATGGTGATACCGCGTTCTCTTTCGAGGTCATTGGAATCCATGACGCAGGTGGGTACATCTTCCCCTTCTCGAAAGATTCCCGACTGTTTGAGGAGTGCATCGACGAGGGTGGTTTTCCCGTGGTCAACGTGAGCAATGATAGCAACGTTACGGATAGGCAGAGACATAAAATATTGAAGTAGTCTTAGGTTTATTTTTACAAGTAAACATTTCTTAAAATTCTAGCTTAGACTGACCAGCACCGTTAGCAAATCTTTATTTTTCCTTGGTTTCCCATCAGCAAGCTCTACTGATTACTGTTGACAGGCCCCCCAAACCCTAAGCAAGCAACCCACCCTCGGATGAGTCGAGACGATAGAAAAGACGACTGGAGGCAGGGGGTAGGGGTAAATTGAAGCTAGAGTGAAAATCCTCTTGAACTTTGTAGGTTAAGCGGGGGGAAACTTGGCGAACAATTTGTGTCAACAGTTTATCACCGGTTTTTTGGAGAATGGGACGGGGAATTTTATGAATAAACTTGGGAAACTTAACCATAACATTCATATGCAGTTCCCAGGTGACTTGGGTGATAACCGCCGGAATATCCCGTCCCTGTTGTCGAAAAATTGCCTCAATTTCCCGACTAGGAGAAGATAGCGGCATTTCCTCTAGTTTCATAATTGCCTGATAATCCACTAGATAGCCCAAAAACGGTTGATCGGGAATGGGAACACTACGAGTATGATAGACTCCATTGACGGGCAGCTCCAGAACCACAGCGATTTTCGGCTCCAGTTCATAGCCAAAAGCTCCATATTTACCGATGGTGATAATATAACCATTGTCACCGAAGGGCAGAGTTTTCATCGGTTCGGCACAACGACAAAACCAACCTTCGTGAGCGCGCAGA
>NZ_JASJFG010000849.1:0-6612 GCF_030065375.1 Microcystis sp. M49636_WE2
CTCGCCCGTTTCGGGACAAATTCCTTGATAATAATAAGTAACTTCCTTCACTCTTTAAGAACAGGAAAAGGGGCCAGAGATACCCCTAAGAAAAACAATTGGCAAAGAAATCAATAGTTTCCTGTAAAGCGACAATAAAGCTATCAATTTCTTCGCGGGTATTATAAAAATATAGACTTGCCCGCGCGCTGCCGGAAGCATCAAAAAGGCGGTGTAGAGGTTGGGTACAGTGATGACCGGAACGAATAGCAATTCCTTCGTGGTCTAATAAAGTAGCTAAATCACTAGCATGAATCCCTTCCACATTAAAGGCGGCTAAACTAGCCCGACCTTGGCCCGTTAAACTAGGTGATGGCCCGTAAATTCTTAAACCCTCAATTTCTCCTAATTTTTTGAACAAATAGGCGGTTAACTCTTCTTCGTAGGCATGAATATTATCCATCCCTAAACCCATTAAATATTCTACCGCAGCACCGAGGGCAATCGCTTCGCCAATAGCGGGGGTTCCCGCTTCAAATTTGTGGGGCAGTTCGGCACAGGTAAAATGGTCTAAATAGACTTCTGCAATCATTTCGCCACCACCAAAAAAGGGCGGCATTGCCTCTAAAATCGCCTCTTTGCCATACAAAAATCCAATACCGGTGGGGGCGCACATTTTATGACCACTAGCCACCAACCAATCACAATCTATGGACTGCACATCAATGGCTAAATGGGGGACACTTTGACAGGCATCAATTAATACTTTCGCACCGACTTGATGGGCAAGGCTGACTATTTTGGCAACGGGATTAATACAGCCTAATGTATTAGAAACATGGAGGACAGCAACTAATTTAGTTTTGTCAGATAACAAGGATTTATATTGTTCTAAATCAAAGCTTTCTTCGCTGGTTAACTGCACATATTTAATCACTGCTCCCGTCTTTTGGCAGACAATTTGCCAAGGGATTAAATTACTGTGGTGTTCCATCACCGAGAGAATAATTTCATCCCCTGCTTTCAGGGTATTTAATGCCCAACTGTAGGCGACTAAATTAATCGCTTCCGTGGCGTTGCGAGTATAGACAATTTCCTGACGAGAAGCGGCATTAATAAACCTAGCCACCTTATCTCTGGCCCCTTCGTAGGCTTCCGTTGCCCGGACACTTAAAGTATGCGCCCCCCGATGCACATTGGCGTTATCTTTTTCGTAATAGTTTCGCAGGGTTTCTAATACTTGAATTGGTTTTTGGGAAGTGGCGGCACTATCGAGATAGATAAGGGGTTTATCGTGTACGGTTTGATGGAGGATAGGGAAATCGGCGCGGACTTTTTGGGCGAGGGTTTTTTCTTGGATAATTGTCATTTTAGTCAGGAGTCAGAGGGGTACTTTGGGCGGGTTGACACCCACCCCGGTAGAGTTATTCCACACTGCGACAGGCGACGCATTGCCCCAATCTTTGGCGGAGGGATTCTAGAGGAATTTTAGCTAAAATCTCGGCCGAGAAAGCATCAATTAACAAACTGCGGGCGGTGTCGGCACTTAAGCCCCGGCTTTGCAGATAGAATAAATCATCGGCTTCCAGTTGGCTAACGGTTGCCCCGTGGGAACATTTGACGTTATCGGCGGTAATTTGTAATTCCGGTTTGGTGTTGACTCGTGCCTTGTTAGAAATTAACAAATTCCGATTTAACTGGGAGGCGTTGGTTAATTGGGCGGGTTTGGGAACAAACACTTTACCATTAAAGATGGCGTGAGCGCTACCATCAACTATACATTTATGCAGTTGCTTGGTGATGCCGTGGGGATGGTTGAGATAGATGGCGCTGTGGGTATCGGCGGTTTGTTGTCCGGTAATCATGGCTAATCCGTACAGATTTGTCTCGGTTTGTGCTCCTTTTTGCAGGACATCGAGGTTATGACGGCAGAGTTTAGCTCCTAGATTTATCTCGTTGAGAGTGTAACGGCTATCGCGCCCTTGTTCAATTATCGTGCGTCCGATGTGAAAACCATCTCCCGATTCCCGTTGTACTCTGGTATGGATAACCTCGGCGTTGGCTTCGAGGTAAATTTCCGTGACAGCGTTGGTGAAATAAGAGTAATTTACAGGTAAATCGGAGCAATGTTCGGCTAAAGCTCCGTAATTCTCGATAATATTGACACTAGCTCCAGTTTCCGCCACGATTAGGCTATGGGGCTGATAAAAGCGGGGAATTTCCTCCACAACGGTGATAAATAGGAGATGTATCGGGGTTGTGACGACGGTGTTAGCGGTGACGTGAATTACTGCCCCATCGCTTAGTCCAGCTTGGTTGAGTGCGGTAAAAAATTCGGGTGTTTTTTCTTTGCCTAGATAGTTGACAAGAACATCTTTTTGTGCATTGGCGAGATTACCGACGCTGACACCGGGGGGTAAAGCGGAAATATCGGACAATTCGGGCTGATAAATGCCGTTAACGAAGACTAGGTGGCTGTTTTTGGCTTCGGGCAGTAAAAAAACAGCTAGGGCATTTTTATCGATTGTAACGGTTTGGGGGGCGCGAAAATCGATCGCCCAGAGTTGACTTAAATCGGTGAATTGCCATTCTTCATCTTTTCTGCCAGGAATGGCTAATTCTTGAGCTTTACTGGCTCCCGATTCTCTTAATTCGAGAATTTTACCGTTATCGATAGTGGGAACCGTTTCTCGCGACAATTTTAACAATAATTCTCCTGATTGTTCAGGTTTCGTGATTATGGCTGTCATTGGTAAGAGGGGGTGGGGTTTGGGGTGTGGGAATTATGAATTATGAATTATGAATTATGAATTGGGGAGAGGGTAGAGAGGAGAGGGGGAGAATAAGTAAAAATAATCTCCTGACTACTGATAACTGATAGCTAGATTATTTAACGGCTAATACTTGTTCATCGAGGAAATCGTAGCCAGTTCTTTCTAATTCAAGAGCTAATTCTTTACCGCCACTGGTGACAATGCGCCCATCGTACATAACATGAATAACATCGGGTTCAATGTAGTTGAGCAGACGCTGATAGTGAGTGATAAGTAAAAAAGCGTTATCGGGAGTAGCTAAGTGATTGACTCCCTGGGCAACAATTCGCAAAGCATCGATGTCTAAACCGGAGTCAATTTCATCGAGAATTCCTAAAGTAGGTTCTAATAAAGCCATTTGTAGTATTTCATTACGTTTTTTCTCACCACCGGAGAAACCTTCGTTTAAACTTCTGCCAAGAAAGCTAGGATTCATCTGGACAACTTCTAGTTTTTTCTCGACTAATTCCTCAAAGTCAAAACTATCTAATTCTTCCGAACCTAAATATTTTTGTCTGGCATTATAGGCAACGCGAAGAAAATCGAGGTTACTAACGCCGGGGATTTCTAGGGGATATTGGAAAGCGAGAAAGATCCCCATAAGCGCTCGTTCATCGGGTTCTTTGTCTAAAAGGTTTTCGCCTTTATAAATTATTTCTCCCCCAGTTACTTCATAATCGGGATGTCCAGCGATTACTTTGGAAAAGGTGCTTTTTCCTGAGCCATTGCGCCCCATAATTGCGTGGGTTTCACCTGCTTTAATTTCGAGGTTAACTCCTTTAAGTATCTGGTTTCCGTCAATACTAGCGGTCAGATTTTTTACCGATAAAATTACTTCACTCATGAGATGTTTTTCTAGAACAAAAATATTAGTTTTGGTGGTTGACGGCGAATCATCAATTGATGGATAAATTGTCTTAGCTTTTGGTGGGTTACGGCTATCGCCTAACCCACCCTACTTTATTGATTATCCGACGGTTCCTTCTAGCTTGAGACTAAGGAGTTTATCAGCTTCGGCGGCGAATTCCATCGGTAATTTACTGAGGACATCCTTACAGAAACCACTGACTAACATAGAGACAGCATCTTCCTCGGAAATACCCCGTTGTGCGAAGTAGAATAATTGGTCTTCACCGATTTTAGAGGTAGAAGCTTCGTGTTCTACTTTAGCACTGTTGTTATCCACCTGAATATAGGGAAAAGTGTTAGCTTCGGCATTATCTCCAATCAGCATAGAATCACACTGGGAGTAATTTCTTGCTCCCTTGGCTTTCGGTCCCATTTTCACTAACCCGCGATAACTATTTTGGGAGTTACCCGCCGAAATTCCCTTAGAAATAATCGTACTCTTGGTGTTGCGGCCAATGTGAATCATTTTCGTACCTGTATCGGCCTGTTGTTTGTTATTAGTTAGGGCAATTGAGTAGAATTCCCCGACGGAATTATCGCCGACTAAGACACAACTGGGATACTTCCAAGTAATTGCCGAACCAGTTTCCACCTGCGTCCAAGAAATCTTAGAATTAACTCCTTTACACAGACCCCGTTTAGTGACGAAATTGTAAATACCTCCCTTCCCATTGGCATCGCCAGCGTACCAATTTTGCACCGTCGAATATTTAATATCCGCATTATCGAGGGCGACTAATTCCACAACGGCGGCATGAAGTTGATTACTATCGTACATCGGAGCGGTGCAACCCTCTAAATAACTTACCGATGCCCCTTCTTCAGCGACAATTAAAGTTCTTTCAAATTGTCCCGTCTCACCGTTATTAATCCGAAAATAGGTGGACAATTCCATAGGACAGGCGACACCTTTGGGGATAAAAACAAAGGAACCATCGCTAAAAACGGCCGAATTAAGAGCGGCAAAATAATTATCACCCACGGGAACTACACTGCCGAGATACTTTTGTACTAATTCAGGATGTTCCTGTAAAGCTTCTGAAATAGAACAGAAAATAACCCCCTGTTCTGCTAGTTTTTCTTTAAAAGTTGTGGCGATAGAAACGCTGTCAAAGATAGCATCGACGGCCACGTTAGAAAGGCGTTTTTGTTCCGAAAGGGGAATGCCTAATTTTTCAAAGGTTTCGATTAAAGTGGGGTCAACTTCTTCAAGACTGTTGAGTTTTTCTTTTTTCTGTTTGGGTGCAGAGTAGTAGATAATATTTTGATAATCAATGGCAGGATAGGAAACGTGCGGCCAACTGGGTTCGGTCATCTTTTGCCATTGATGGTAGGCCCGGAGACGAAAATCGAGCATGAATTCCGGTTCCTTCTTTTTCGCCGAAATTAGGCGAATAATCTCCTCATTCAAACCGCGGGGGATGGTTTCCGATTCGATATCGGTGATGAAACCGTACTTGTAGGGTTGGTTAACGAGGTTTTTAACGGTGGTTGCACTCATGGGGGTTAGTGTTCTCTCTACGCGGTAGGCAGGGGAGGCAGTTAAACAACAATAAAGTTGTTTAAATTGATTATATAATAGATTAACAACAAAGCTGTTGTCAAAGTCACGGAAAATTTGAGAGGATGCTGGTAAACCTCTGTTATTCAGGTTACTCTGTAGGGGTAATTGGCCGCTTCTTGACTCTCAGCAATTGTACGCTAAAGCCTCTGTTTTTGGTATCATGACCACGACTCAACCCGCCTCGACGAAAGACGATATTCTGCAATATTTGCTCAAAAACGGTCAATCTACTGCCCAAGACTTGGCTGAGGAGTTAAGTATTAGTCCGCAAGCGACGCGCCGCCATCTTAAGGATTTGGAGGAGGAAGGACTGATAGAATATTTTGCCGTACAAAATAAGATAGGACGGCCCCAGCACATTTATCGTCTCAGTCGTCAAGGTCGTGGCCGTTTTCCCCATAATTACGATAATTTCGCCGTTTCTTTCCTCAATACTCTCGTGGAGACGGTGGGAGAGCAACAGGTGGGGGAAATTCTCAAAAAACAGTGGCAACGCAAAGCGGCAGAATATCAATTGCGCCTCGGCAAGGGGTCTTTAGGGGAAAGAATGAGAAAATTGCTGGAAATTCGCCAAGAGGAGGGTTATATGGCAGAATTAGTGGCACTGGAAGCAGAAAATAGTTATATCCTGGCCGAGCATCATTGCGCTATTGCTGAGGTCGCCGGTTCCTATCCCAGTATCTGTGGCCATGAATTAGAAATGTTTGCCATGCTGCTTCCCGATTGTACGATCGAACGGACTCACTGGATCAATCAAGGTGAGCAACGATGTGGTTATCTAATTAAGTGCAAGGGTTGAAAGGGGGAGATTAGAGATTTTCATCGGGATTTATGCCCAATTCCCGCAGTTTAGCCGCTAATTTTGCGGATTTCTGCCTTTCCTGTTCAACTTGGGTTTCTGCCTGTTGTGCCGCTTCTGCGGGAGTGGGTACTAATTCCCCTTCGGGGGTAAAATAGCGCAATTTATTGGCAGATAAACCCAAATATAAGCCTAATTGTTGACTCCAGAGCCGTCCCTGAGCATTGGGTGCAATCGGTTGATATTGACCGCTAATTAGAGTAAATCCTTCAAATTCTAGGCTTTCTGGGTCAAACCAAAAATAATCGGGAGTGCGAAATATATCTTGATAAATTTGTTTTTTCTCCTCTCGGTCAACTTGGGCCGTACTATCGGAGAGAATTTCGATAATTAAATTGGGATATTTACCCTCTTCTCGCCAAACTACCCAACTTCTGCGGTTAGGATTGGGATTTGTCCCCAAAACCACGAAAAAATCAGGACCACGGCAGAATTCTGACTTTTTCTGGTTGGGACTGTAATAAATGGTTAAATTGCCGGCGGCAAAA
>NZ_JASJFG010000572.1:0-1348 GCF_030065375.1 Microcystis sp. M49636_WE2
AAATGAACTGCCGCCGCCGCCGCTAAATTGGGTTTTTCCAGAAAATTGGCATATATTTGTTTAAGTTGCCGTTTTTTTTGCAAATCTGCCGGATCGAGGGTGCCTAGGGGACGGAGAATATAGGGCAGTTGACGGTAACGAGCGATCAAAGCCGATATACTGCTCACTGGGGAGAATAAGGCATGAATATGGGCGATATCGTAATCTTTTGCCCTATTAGCCAACCAAGTAAACAGATCAAGGGAAAATTTATAGCGCCGAAAGGGAGAACAGGGAAAATAATAGATTTGATAGCCATTTTGACTAACAGGGACCCCCAAAGGCACATCTAGGGGTGCTTGTCCCGTGTCACCATTGGAATCGGTGGTAATAATAGTCACCTCTTGGCCCAGTTGGGCCAAGGCCGCTGACAAACCGAGTACCATTTG
Organism: Microcystis sp. M49636_WE2; assembly: GCF_030065375.1. Taxonomy (NCBI): domain Bacteria; kingdom Bacillati; phylum Cyanobacteriota; class Cyanophyceae; order Chroococcales; family Microcystaceae; genus Microcystis; species Microcystis sp. M49636_WE2. The sequence continues at coordinate 429 of NZ_JASJFG010000572.1, forward strand.
ACTAGGACCCCCGTAAACAAGGGAAATCGAAGGAACAATCTGAAGAATTTTCATCTTTTTGGTGCAAGGGTCAAGACTTGTTAAGATCGATCAAGCCGTTCGCTCAAATTTACCACTTCTGTGGCTCTCATTTATGGTAATCGACTTTCTGCCCTTCACTATCAATATTTCCCCGGCCTTTATTGCCGGTAGCTGTCTCTGGTCTTTAGCATTATATTTGGGGTTAGCTGGGGTGCGAAATTGGTTTATAGAAATTTTCTATCGCTGGTTTAATTTTGCCGAGCGTTTCCTCTATACTTCCCTAGAGGAGTTTGAAAAAACTCGCCTCGCCAGAGAATCCCAAAATGCTTTTTATGCCTCTATCTTTAGTATTATTCCCTTTCTCATTCTCGGCGGTTTCTCCGATTGGTTAATCGAGATTAGTTTAGGAAAAAGTTGGCCGATTAGTGTCGGTATTCTCGCCTGTGTTGCCTCTGGTGTCTATGAATTAGGACGGCAGGATGGCAGCGGTAATCAGTAAATTAAGCTGTTAACTATCTCAATTACTTCTTAGGACAGCACGGGAGTGGCAAGTGAGTCGATTTTAACCCTTGACTAGCGCTCAATCTTTTCCTTCCAGACGATTTTTATGTTTATTAAGAGTCTTTTGTAGTAAATTCAAAACCTCATTGGCAATCTCAATAACTTGATGGGTTCCAAAACCAGCCTGAGTTAATTCTTTAAAAAAAGCCTTAGCGACAATTTTGGCTAATTTCGGGGGATAAGGATGAACAGCGATTGAATGTTCGGACTGAATTTCTGCTATTTCTCTAGTCACTGCCATAGCCACAAAACGAGATTTTAACATCCCTTGCAAATGAAAAATTTGCAGGGATTGGGCAGCCTGTTGAGCGAATAACTGCAAGATTTCTAAATCTAAT
>NZ_JASJFG010000007.1:0-1324 GCF_030065375.1 Microcystis sp. M49636_WE2
AAGCCATTTTTTCGTCTCAGCGATCGCAGTAATGCTTGATAGGATTCTGCTGCTGTTAGGGGTTGCTCTTCTCGCAATCCTTCAAAATCCGATTCCTGAAAGTTAGTTAAGGGTTTTACTTTTGGGTTTGTCATTATTATACTCCTCCCGGTGTGGGTTGGCTGAGGATTGCGTCTTTAAACTCCTTAATTTCGGTAATTAAAGGATGCACATCATACCAACTTTTCAACTCTGCATCTGCATCAAAATAAGCATATTGTAAAATACAACGATTGAATAATAATTTACGATGAGCTTCATCATTTTGAATTTCGTTGGTACGATATACCTTAGCCAGAATTTTCCACTGCTCGTGTTCTACTGTTCTCTGATAGACATCTCTAGCTTGAGTTATTGCTCTTTGAGCAGCTTTTGCGGTAATAGGTAAAGCATCCACATGATCTAAAGCGGTTTGCATTAATAAAATTAGGTTTCGTACATGACCTCCAGTCATTAAACATAATCGCTCCAGAACTTCTTGACTTTCAAAAATATCTGTTTCTAGCTTTTTCTTCGGTAAAAATTGCTGCGTTCTTTTCTCAATAATAGCCTTAATTTTTGCCATACCATCAGGATTAATAGTACGATCAAGATTGCGGATCATAATCATCGGTAAAACCATCGGGTCATTATCATAAATATCGCGTAGATCATTAGCCCGATTAGAATAGGCCATTGAAATAGGTATAGTATAAATCAAATGACAATTTAACCCCTTTAATTGATTAGCCCGATCTAAAAAAATCTCATCATGATTAGTTTTATGATCTCGCCGATATATCGGTACAATGCGATCTAAGTTATCAACAATTACCACTAATTTTGTTGAATCATCTAAGACAGTTTTGCTATTATCAATAAACTCATTTAGTGCTGTTAACAGCGTAACAGTATGAGGATTGATTTTATTTCTTATTTCTTGTCTTTGACTGGGAATTGCCCGAATCGCCGCAGACAATTTACCAAAGTATTTAATCAAGTCTCCCGTTTCTAATTTGACATCTTCCACTTTAATTTCTGTTAAAGCTAAATCAATTAAATCCTGCCAACGAGATTTTATCCAGTTTTTTAAGGGGGTTGAATTAGCCTGTTTTAGTTGTTCTAATAAATGGCGCGTACAGGCAATGAGAATATCTGTATATTGAGCATCTTCTGGATCGATATCGTCTTCATCTGCCGCAAAATAAACAACAAAACAATTTTTTTGCTCTAGATATTTTTTCAGCCGCAATAATTCCGTGGATTTCCCCCCTCCTCGATGTCCTGTGTAGAGTTGATGGGTGTA
>NZ_JASJFG010000945.1:0-2911 GCF_030065375.1 Microcystis sp. M49636_WE2
TGATATAGAAGAAAATCGGTTTTTCGGGATCGTCAAATTGCAGGTAGAGCAGTTGGGCGATAATTAATTCCGTCACGTCCACCCCGACATTGCGCTTGACATCATCGGAGGAAAATAAGGGCAACCCCAGATAGACAATTCTCTCTTTGAGCAGGAGAGATTCTAAGTCTGGTGGTGGTGTCCGATAGGCTGCATCCCCATAATAGGCAGTTTGTACCGCTTTAATCACTGAGTTCATCGAGTTTTTCCGTCATACACAGTATCCTGCTTTTGATTTTAACGTAATCAGGTTGACCGATCGGCAAAAGTGTAGCGGTGGTTTGCCTTCTCCCTGCTTTAACAACTTCTGCTGTTCACCAGTAGTAACAAGCAGATTTCTAGTCAATAATTAGGGCTATTTTCCCCGTCACCGAACCAGTTTCTAGGAGTTGATGGGCGCTGATAGCTGCCGCTAAAGGGAAGGTTTGGGAGAGATGAATGGTTAACTTTTTCTCGTCAATTAAACGCGCCCCTTGTCTGAGAATTTCTGTTTGATATTTTTGCGCTTCTGGCAGTCCCATCAAAGCCGGGGTTAACATTAATTCTAAACTAATCCGCAAATTGCGATCGCGGGCTTCCTTCCAGCTGCCCGTAGGTTCCAAAATCGTCACCATATCGCCGTACACTCGCACCGCTCGGCAAGTTTGCCTAAAAGTTTCCCCTCCCACCGTATCAAAAGCGATATCTACCCCTTTCCCTGCGGTTTCTTGAAGTATCGCCGCGACAAAATCGGTTTGTTTGTATAAAATCGGGTAATCTGCCCCTAATTGCCGCACTAAACGCTCTTTATCGCTATTTCCCACCGTCGTATAAACTTTAGCCCCTTTCAGTTTCGCCAATTGAATCGCGACATGACCAACACCCCCGGCCCCGCCATGGATAAGGACGCTTTGTCCCGACTGAAGACGAGCGCGATCGTAGAGTGCTTCCCAAGCGGTGATTAAAACCAAAGGTACAGCGGCCGCCTCGGCAAAAGAAAGAGATTTCGGCTTGTGGGCTAGATAATCCGCCTCGATTAGGGCATATTCAGCATAATTTCCCGTCCCGGCCCTGCCCAGTCCGCCGCTACAAAAGTACACTTCATCCCCGGGGCGAAAATCCTGCACCGCCGCCCCAACGGCCTCGACAATTCCCGCCCCGTCACAGCCCAAAATGGCTGGCATTTGCTCGGGGTAAAAAGTGCCGCGTTTACGAATTTTTGTATCAATAGGGTTGACACCAGCGGCTTTTAATGCTACTAAAACCTGATGCGGTTGACTAATTTTCGGGGTGGGGACTTGCTGAAGTTGCAGCACATCCACGGCGGTCATGAGGATAGCTTTCATTCTATCTATTCGGGATTAACCCACATTAACGTCTGGCCAAATTCTACCGGTTCACCGTTAGCGACGGCGATTTCGACGATTTGCCCGGCCACCTCCGCTTCGATTTCGTTCATCAACTTCATCGCTTCGATGATACAGACCGTTTGTCCGACCCGGACTCGATCGTTTTTTTCCACGAAAGACGGTTCATCGGGAGCGGGAGCGCGATAAAAAGTGCCGACCATGGGAGAGGTAATCGCCAGCCATTTTTTATCAATAGCGGCGGCCGCGGGTTCGGCAGTGGGGGTTTCCGGGGCCGGAGTGGGACTGGCGGCTACCACGGGAGGGGCGACCGGGGCCGTCACCACCGGCAAGGGAGCGGGGAGATGACTAAGGGCAGCATTAACGGTTCCTTTACGGATATTTAGCTCCAAATCCGTACTTTTCAGGCTAAATTCACTGATATCCGTTGCTGCCAGTGTTTTGATCAGTTCTCGAATTTCGTTGTAATCAATAGTCACCGCTCTGAAATCCCCCCGCAAATAAAAAGCAACAAATCCAAATTCGCACCCACCAAACCGTCGATTTTTCCCATCTAGCGGCTAAGTTTTGGTAAACAGGCTCAGAAACACTGGCTTTAGTCCTAAACCCGTCCCTAAGCCCTCATTTCTGGGCTTCTCATCACAATTATTCCCGTCCCAGATAGGAACCATCCCTGGTATCCACTTTAATCCTTTCACCGATGGAAATAAACAGGGGAACCATCACCTGCGCTCCCGTTTCTACGATCGCCGGTTTGGTGCCACCGGTGGCCGTATCTCCCTTGACTCCCGGATCTGTATCGGTGATTTCCAAGATTACCGAGGTGGGCAATTCCACATCTAACACTTGCTCATTCCAAAAGAGAATATTAACTTCCATTCCTTCTTTCAGATACTTGGCTCTCTCGCCCATTTGTACCGGGGTGAGAGTTGCTTCCTCAAAAGTCTCCATGTCCATGAAGACAAACTGATCGCCTTCTTTGTAGGTGTGCTGCATGGTGCGCTTTTCGATCGTGGCTGAGGGCAAGGTTTCCCCCGCCCGGAACGTCCGTTCTACCACGTTGCCGGTCTGGACATTTTTTAACTTGGTTCGCACGAAGGCCGATCCCTTACCCGGTTTGACGTGCAGGAATTCCACCACCCGCCAGACAGAGCCATCGATCTGGATGGTTGTGCCGCTCCGAAAGTCGTTACTCGAAATCATGAAATGCTGTTTAGGCCAAGAAAGATCAACATTCCATTTTACATACTCGCCGTACCGAAAAAAACTTTTTTACGCGAATTTGTCTGAATCGAAGCGAGGTGGACTAACCTAGGGGCAGCAGCTAAAAGTAAGTTAGAATTAATTGACTGACTGACATCTGAGAAGCGATATCAACCATGACAGGTGTGGACTTACAGCAATTATTACTAGAAAAATGGGGTCGTTCCTACGATATCCAGCTACGACGCATCAAAGATAAGGTTCATGTCCAGGTAATGTGGAAATATCTCGAACAAGCTTCTTTTCCCCTCTCCGAGTCTGAA
>NZ_JASJFG010000544.1:0-3586 GCF_030065375.1 Microcystis sp. M49636_WE2
ACTCCCCCAATGGCGATCGCAGATGTACTTCAAAGCATCCCTGACCGCGCTATCCCACGCCATGGAGGATCAGGTTTTAGCGGAAGACGATCAACCGTTAGTGATTGCCAGTTTTCAGCGTGAGCGCTTTTATCGTCAAGAGGCCCATCGCTATCGACGCATTGCCCACAAAAGCGGGCAAGTTTATGTTTTGTCAGCCCCAGAAACCGATTTTAAGCATAGTTCCGACATTTACGAGACGATCGCTTTTCAACCGGAGGACAGTTTAGCCCAAGAATGGCATCTAGTGGTTATCAGTCGCCATTATGCTAGTTGTTTGATCTGTCGGGAACGAACCCATCTGGTAGCCGAAGAGGAAAATAGGGCAGCTATGGATAATAATCGCCGTTTTGAGGGGATTTGGACAAGTGATCGCCATGTGAGTCAACAGGCCGCCCAAATTCTTTTAAATCATATTCTCGATTATCGTCCCGAACTGGCGGAGAAAATTAGGCGCGCTCAAGAAGAATACCTGATCTGTGAACTGACGGACAGGGATCATCAAGAGGAACCGGATCCCTTTGTCCAGCGATTGGTCACTTATTTGCAAGCGGGACAGTATAAACTGCTGAAAGCCAATCGTTCCTTGGCATCGAAAGAACACAAGGAAAGACTGATCAACTCGGTGACAGCGGCGATCCGTCGTTCCCTCGATCCGGAAGCTATCCTACAGGTGGCAGTGCAGAAATTGGGGCAGGGATTGGGAGTCTGTCGCTGCGTGGTCTATCGTTGTCATGAGGCCGACATTAACGCCACCATCGAACACGAATTTTTAAACTCCGGCATTAGTTCCATCAAAGGACAAAAATGGCCTCTGAAAAATAATCCTCTGTTTCAGGAAGTGCTGGAATTGAGAGAATCCCTGAAAATTGAAGACGCTATTCACGATCCCCGTCTTCCAGGCGATTCCATTCAAAATCTCGTGCGGGAATGTTCCATCTATTCTTGGTTATTAGTGCCGATTTTTTACCAAAGTCGTCTCTTGGGAATGTTGGAACTGCATCACTGTGGACCCTATACCACCACTTGGAAAAGCGAGGATGTCGCCCTTGTGGATGCGGTGGCCACTCAAATCGGAGTCGCCCTCATTCAAGCAGAAGCCTACGCTAATTTACAGGATTTAAATGAACAATTAGCCGCCCTCGATCGCACTCGTTCTAATTTAGTCGCCATTACCGGCCACGAATTACGCACCCCCCTCTCCACCATTCAAGTCTGTCTAGAAAGTTTGGCCTCGGAACCGGATATGCCAGCAGAAATGCGCCAAATTATGCTTGATACTGCCCTGAAAGATGCGGAACGAATGCGTAAATTAATCCAAGATTTTTTAACTCTTTCCAGGTTAGAAAGTGGCCGGGTTAATTGGAATCCCGAAGCTTTATCCCTATCGGAATGTGTGGAATTAGCCATCAGTCACGTTCACTCCCGCAATCTCGACAACGAAAACCCAAAAATTATCAATCTTGTCCCCCCTAATCTGCCCTTTGTTTTAGCCGATGGCGAGTGGTTGGTGGAATTACTCTCCAAACTTCTCGATAATGCCTGTAAGTTTACCGGTCGCGAGGGAAATGTCTCGATCGAAGTCGCTTCGGGAAAACCAAAAACTCTAGAAGTAACCATTTCTGACACTGGACGCGGGATCGAACCCAATCTTTTAGAACAGGTTTTTGATCGCTTTTACCAAGAGGAGGGGGCCCTGCGACGCAGTGCCGGGGGAACCGGTTTAGGACTGGCTATCTGTCGTCAGATCGTTAATGGTTGGGGCGGCGAAATTTGGGCAGAATCGAGGGGCAAAAATAACGGCAGTCAGTTTCATTTTACTATTCCAATATTTAAAGATAAAACTAACGATAATCCCCCAAATACCGCTCCGAAAAAATCCTCCCGTCGTCCTGCTAGTAAACGTAAATAGCGGCCAGTTGCCCGTTTAGTTTTGGCTCTTTACTCGTGATACTAAATCCAGTTATTAAAAACTGATTATGTATTCCCCCTTTTGCTTCTTGCCTCTTGCCTTTTGCCTGTCCTGATATGTAGCATATACTTAAAGGATTTAGTATGACTTCCTATGCCTTTTCTTCATCAAAAACTAAATAAAAAAGCATTAAAAAAGAAGCATCAAATACCCAAGATATATAATAAACTTAAAAGAGTAATCAATTAGTCGTTTTTAGGTGAAAAAATTATGGGACGCGCCAAGAGAGTGGTTTTAGCTTATTCCGGAGGAGTCGATACTTCCGTTTGTATTCCCTATCTCAAACAGGAATGGGGCGTAGAAGAAGTGATTACCCTAGCCGCCGATTTAGGACAGGGAGACGAGTTAGGACCGATTCAAGAAAAGGCTCTGCGCTGCGGAGCGATCGAATCCTTAGTAGTCAATGCTCAGGAAGAATTCGTCAAAGAATATGCTTTTCCCTCAATTCAAGCTAATGCTCTCTACGAAAATCGTTATCCCCTTTCTACCGCCCTGGCTCGTCCTTTAATCGCTAAATTATTAGTAGAGGCCGCCGAGAAATACGGGGCCGATGCCGTCGCTCACGGTTGCACTGGCAAAGGTAACGATCAGGTGCGTTTTGATGTGGGCATTATGGCCCTCAATCCTAGTTTAAAAGTTCTCGCTCCCGCCAGGGAATGGGGCATGAGCCGGGAAGAAACCATCGCCTACGGGGAAAAATTCGGGATTGAGTCCCCCGTGAAAAAATCTTCGCCTTTTAGTATCGATCGTAACCTGTTGGGGCGCAGTATTGAAGCCGGTCCCTTGGAAGATCCGATGACGGAACCCCCGGAAGAAATCTATTTAATGACCAAAGCGATCGCCGATACTCCCAACGAGCCGGAATACGTCGATATTGGTTTTAATCAGGGAATTCCCGTCAGTTTAAACGGAGAAAATCTCGATCCTGTCACGCTAATTAGTCAATTAAATGACCTAGTGGGTAAACACGGTGTTGGTCGTTTAGATATGATCGAAAACCGGGTAGTGGGAATTAAATCCCGAGAAATTTACGAGGCCCCGGCTTTATTAGTTTTAATTGACGCTCACCGGGACTTAGAAAGTTTGACTTTAACTGGAGATGTTACCCAATATAAACGGGGAATTGAAGAGACCTACGGACAGTTAATTTATAAAGGATTGTGGTACAGTCCCTTAAAGGAAGCGATCGATGCTTTTATCCTCAAAACCCAAGAACAGGTAACGGGATCGGTGCGAGTGAAACTGTTTAAAGGTAACGCTAAAGTGGTCGGTCGTCAGTCAGTCAATTCTATCTATTCTCCCGATTTAGCTACCTACGGAGCCGAGGATCAATTTGATCATAAAGCGGCCGAAGGTTTCATCTATGTTTGGGGATTACCCAGCAAAGTTTGGGCCGAAAAAACTAGAGGGAAGTAATCAACAATCCTCCCCTAAGTAGGGGCTGCTGAAAAAGTTTTTCGTGGGGGCAGGGTGTGGGGTGTGGGGTGTGGGGTGTGGGGTTTTACCCATTTTCAGGTGGTCAATTACCTAATTTTCAGGGAAAAAATCCCTAAATTTTCCCCCCAATCACTCCAA
>NZ_JASJFG010000013.1:0-6153 GCF_030065375.1 Microcystis sp. M49636_WE2
GTGATAATTATCCCCTGGGGATTGTGTTTAAGGGCATTGGCTAATAAATTCTCAAAAACTCGCCAGAGATGGTGAGCATCGGCATTAACTAAGGGTAAATCGGGGGAAAAATTATTAATTAAAGTTGCTTGATTTTCCTTTAATCTTAACTCCCATTCCTGACCGATCTGTTGACCAATTTCGTAGAGAGATAAAGGATTTAGTTCTAGGGAAACTCCCCAAAGATCATTTTGTCGGGTTTCGACAAGAGAATCAATTAAAGTTAATTGTCGATCGCAACTGTCGGCCATCTGTTGTAAAATCTTCCGGGATACTTCTTTAGTTTCTCCCTGAGAATTTTTAATTAAATTATTTAAGATCATTAACATCCCGATCACGGGATTGCGGAGATCGTGAGAGACAGCATGAAGATAAATTTCTAAAGTTTCCTCAGTTTTTTGACGTTCTTTAATTTCGTTTTGTAGTTGTTTTTTTTGACGGCAAATAGTTAATTGATTTTCAATGCGGGCCATGACTTCTTCCCCTTGAAAAGGTTTAGAAATATAATCAACACCTCCCACTTGAAAAGCTTTGACTTTATCGAAGACATCATCAAGAGCGCTGATAAAAATCACGGGAATTTCTCTGGTTTTTTCATCAGCTTTTAACTGTTCACAAACTTGATAACCATTGAGATCGGGCATATTAATATCAAGGAGAATCAGATCGGGAATTAGCGATCGCACTGTATTCAGGGCCATCTGTCCATTAATCGCTTTCCGTACCTGATATCCCTTCTCGGTGAGCATAATCGACAATAGCCGCACATTATTGGGCAAATCATCGACAATTAAGACACTAGGGCGCGGTGTGAGTTGAGTCATGCCTGTTATTTTATAACTCAAACTATTTAGTAAAAGTGTATAAAAAAACAGACGCGACACTCGCATCTGTTACAAAATTAACTATATTTTGAGGACAAGAACATCTAAGGACTTTCACCACCCACAGCGATACCAGTACCATAAATCTGAGCATTTGTCAAGTTAATTCTCTCCATTGATGCACCCGTCACATCAGCATCATAAATCACCGCGCTGGTGAAATTGACTCCATCGAGATCAGCTTGATTCAAACTGGCATTAGTCAGAAAAGCTGCGGTTAAATTTGCGCCTTCTAGGTTAGCATCGGTCAAATCTGCGCCCTCTAAGTTAGCTTCCTCCAGATTAGCTCCCTGTAAATTCGCTTTTCTCAAATCGGCACCGATTAGATGCGCCCCTCTTAAATCTGCACCACGGAGATCACAGCCCGGACATTCCCGCGTATTCAATAACTCTTGTACCTGTTGGGGATTTTCCGCACCGACGGGGTTAATCAGCAGTAAGGAGGCTAGGGAACCTAGAACAATCATTAAAGTCCTTTTCATCTTTTTCGCCTCCTCTTTCGTTTTCCTCTCTACTTTTAGGATAGGAAAAAAGCTGCTAACCAACTTCCCCCGATCGGGCTAATTCTCCTGTTATCTCACTTTTGCTTGCTTTTGCTAGTCGATCTCTCCTTTCATTACCGTTGCGATCGCTGCTCGGGCATTTTCCTTAAATTCCTTGACATCGACGCGACTTAATAACCAAACTGCTAGGATCATTCCCAGTGCTTGCACAAGGAAAACTAAGCCATAGGCTAAAACCGGGCTAGAAAAGACAACTTTACCGATATTTAAAATCGTACCGCCTAAAACCGTGGCTAATCCCCGGGCGATCGCTTGGGATAATCCCCAAGCGCCGATAAAAGTTCCTGCGGTTTCGGCTGCGGTTAAATCTAACATTAAACTGGTAGCCCCGGCGGTAATCATTCCCGAAGCTAAACCGAAAAAGAGCAAGCTTGATTTTAATAAACTTTGATTAGCAGAAAAGCCGGCAAAAATCAAGAGAATAAAACAAATTGTTGCAAAAATACAGCCATATTTAGTGGTTTTTTGTTTACCGATGCGGGGAATGAGCATAAATCCCGTGGCGGCAATACCAAAAAGGGTTCCGGTTCCCCAAAAAGCGTTTAATTGGGTGGTTTGGGCGATACACATCCCAAAAACCTCGCCCCCAAACGGTTCCATAATTGCATCCTGCATAAATAAACTCAAAGTCATCATCAGCAGAAAGGTGAAAAATAAACCGGTTTGCCGACTAGCGGTGAGAACCTGTAACGCATCTTTAAAGGTAATTTGATCCTCTCTTTGCACGAGAGTGGACCGACTACTAAAACGAGAATATTTTTTTTCTACGCCAAAAGTCGCTAAAATACAAAGACCAAAAACGATAGCGGGCATAATCGTGAACACGGGGTTAATTGTCGCCTGTAGTTGCGGAATATTGGCTATAGGGGCTGATTGAGTCGGATCATAGGTCAAAATATTTGTACCGCAGATATTGGGAGTATCCAGCAAACGAGAACTAACGATCGCCCCGACGACAATTCCCACCATCAGCATTGACCAAACTATAGCAACTAATTGCGATCGATTATCTTCATCGGACACATCCACCAAGAGGGCAGCAAAAGGGGTGGAACTGGCGCTTAAAGCGAGTCCGTAGAGGGCGAAAATTAAGGCTAAGAGGGCAATCCAAGCGTAGGAAATGGTATTCCATCCCGAAGTTTGAATACTAAGTCCCAATTGCCAGACTACCTGCAAAGCAATAAAAGCTAAAGCGGTAAAAACTGCCGCCCCAATCCAGACATAACCGCTGCGATGATGACCTAAAATAGTTTTACCGTCGGATCTTTGCCCAAACCAGATGCGTGCTGGACTAACAAACTGGTGCATAGCGATCGCAGCTGCGGCGAGAAAGGGTAAAACTTTTAACTCATCGATCATAATCCGATTGAGAACCCCCAAAGTCAGCAGAGACATAATACCTAGTCCCATCTGAAAGAGTCCTAAGCGAAACATGGTGAAAAGTCCCAGTTTTGGCAGGGGTTTTGGGGATGAGTGAGTAGAATGGGGAATATCGCTGGTAGCCATGGTTAAATCAATACAAAAAAAGCCAGTATTTAAAAATTTAACGCAGGACGAGCAGACATCTTCTGGGGATTTAATTTTCTATCTCCAATAACCAAGTGGTCAGATCTGTCAAGCTGGTAAAATCGAGCAGCGCTTCTCCTAAAGTTTCTAATTGTTCTAGAGATAGTTCTCGGATTTGTTGGCCTAAAGTCGACGATATTTCACCTAAACGACGGTTAAGTAGCCGTAGAATCAAAGAAACCGCTTCTTCTCGTCTTCCTTCCTCTCTTCCTTGTGCTTTTCCACTTTCCCGGATATCCTGATAAATAACTGATTCGCGCATAATTTCTTCCCTTAATAAGCTTCCGATGATTTCCTTACTTAATACTAACCCCGCCAGAATTGCTGTAGCGGCGGCTAAATTGCTTTTTTCAGTTCTACCCCCGATATTATCAATTTTTGCGGCTACTTGTCGTAGAATTTCCTATTGTATTATCCATTTTCTGAATTTATCCATATCATTATTGACTACTGCTTCAAATGCCACGTTAGCATCAATTATCGTCCTTGTAAAATAAGTATCTATCGGCTGTATTTCAGTATCACTCTCGGTTTTAAATAAATGTTTTCTGATTTCTAAAATAAGTCTTAAGCTGTATTCCTTATTTCTTTTTGAATAATATTCTAAAAGCTTACTTTTTGTGTTACTACTATGAACTAGCATATTTCTAATGCGATAGATATTATACACATCATTTTTGACATCGATTATTGCTTGTTTTATTTTATTCAAGCAAGTTGTGTGATCAATAAAACGACCACGAATCTCACTTATATATTTATCGAATTGACTATTTTTCTGCTCAAAATCATCAAAAATTAATTGAAAGTTTTCAACAAACTTACTTAGGTTCATCTCAATACATCCGTTATCTTTTTTACTAATAAAAAATATATTTAAAATTTCATCAGATACGGAGAATCTATCCCCTGGAAAGCCTTTTCTCGCTAAATTATCCGCAAAAGTAATTAGGAGATCAAAAAGATGGGATTTAATGGTAACAATAGCGAGCAATAATTGTAGGACTGAGATATTGTTCGCATTGTACCATTCTTCAAAAACAGGTTTATCAAATTCCCTCGGAAGCCTCACAGTAATTTTTTCCGATTTATTGATAAAAGGCTCAAGGGAATACCAAGAATATAGAAGCACGTCGGAACTTTGTACTGACTCAACAGATTTACGATATTGTTTAAAGGCATTTAACCATGTTTCAACGCTTTTATTAAGTGAGTTTTTAGAAGAAAGCCAATGACCAATTCTGTCAGTATAAATATTATTAGGACTATCAAATCCTTTATTCGATATATAAGAATGCTCAAAAAAAGCACCCTCACCTAGATCGTTACAGATAATGTAATTATTTGATATTATTTGTATTTCGTTGTTATTTGTCTTTTTCATGAGAGTATCCTTTTTTAGGAAGACATACACAGCCATCTCTACTGTTCTTATCGCTTGATCCGCTTGATCCTTCATTGAATAAAAATCATTTCCTTCTATGTCAACAGCAACATAATAAATACTCTCGGACATCACTTCAAATTCCTGTATTCTTTTTTCAAACTGAACAAGATCAGAACTTTCATCTCTGTATCTGTATCTGTCGTCTTGAATTGTTATTTTTCCATGAATTTTCGGAATATAAAAATAAACGTTACCTATTTTTAATGATTGAGAATTGGCTAGAGCAAAATTAGAAAGTTTAAAAATAACCTTATACTTTTTAGGTGGTTCGACATAAATTTTTTTCATCAGAAAAATCCTATCTTTAAGCCCCAAAGAGTCATAATATTGCTTGAGGGCAATTTTATAGTCTTCGTTTTCAGAATAAACTTCCTCGTTATATTTGGGTGATCCATATATGAGTCCACCGTATAAATACAATCCATCTGTACTTGTACTTATACGGTTCCAATGATCTTGAAACAAAGATAATTGTTTATGTAATAAATATTCTAGAGTTTTAACATAGTATCCTCGCTCAATAAACATTATTATAATAGTGTTAACGATAAATTTTAATTCCTCTCGATTCATTTCTTCTTTGAGGATTTCTGTAATAAGTAAATTAAGTAAACCTTCAAGACTTTCTACTGAAATTATCTCTCTTTGTATTATTTCAACAAAATATAATATGTCTTTTAATTCAAATTTTTTAGAATCTGATGCTGAATTTAAAGCTTCTAAAATAAATTTCAACTGAGTAGATATTGGTTTTGCCCATAAACTCTTAGCCGATGGCTCCCCAGCAGATTTTTTTGTGCCTTCTAAATATTGTTTAATCTGTGTAGTAAAATAATTTTTGGCAAATTGATTTTTTGAAAATATTTCTCGATTTTCTAAAATTTCTTCTTCTAAATCTGTTATGATCAAAATCAGGTGTTTGTTGTAATCATTGTCTTTTAATTCTTTAATTGCCTTACAGCTGTCTGTCCATATAAGTGTTACGACAATGAGGTTTTGACGAATAAACTCTGGAATATCTTCGATTTTAGAATCGCAAGCATCGCAATTGTGATCCATTTCTATTCTCTCAGTGAACTATAAATATAGTATAGCAGTTATCCTGCTGGTTTTACCCTCGTCAATCCCGCTATCGAATATCTTACCAACGAATACGGGACTTTCTATCGAGTTGAGGGGGAATTAATCGGCAGTAATCAAGTTCACCTATCCGTGCTAGTGGCGCATCGCGTGCGCCCAAAATATAATATGGATATTTCGACCAAATTGAGGTGCAGCCGTCGAGGTAGGTGTAGATAACAATAAAACTGAGCCTCAAGGAGACTCAGTTTCCAGTTTTTTAAGGACGGGAAATTAACGAATGTACTCTTTGAGGATACTATTACGGTTAGGGTGACGCAGTTTCCGCAGGGCCTTGGCTTCTATTTGACGAATGCGCTCGCGAGTGACGTTGAAAATCTGGCCGATTTCTTCGAGTGTTTTCATCCGGCCGTCATCTAAACCGTAGCGCAGCCGCAGCACATCGCGTTCGCGAGGACTAAGGGTATCGAGGACGTTTTCTAAATCCTCGCGTAATAAATTTTTAGAAACTTCATCTTCTGGGGTTTCCCCATCCGCTTCGATAAAGTCTCCTAAACGGGAATCTTCTTCTTTA
>NZ_JASJFG010000948.1:0-4075 GCF_030065375.1 Microcystis sp. M49636_WE2
GAATATATCGATACTGGTGCGGCGGTGATTCCCCCTCCCCCCGCCGATGTGGCCACCTGGCCGCTGATTGGCGAAAGGATTGCCGGTCTCTGGCAGCAGGCATCGGATAACACGGGTCAATTTCTTCAACGCTTCGAGCCACAATTAAAAGAACTGGGGAAAATCTCCCTTTCTCTGGCCACCAGTACCGGTCTGACGGTGCTGAAATTTATCGCCTCGATTCTGATTGCGGCGGCCCTCACCCTCTCGGCTAAAAATCTGACTCGCCCGATGAACCGGTTAGCGGAAAAGATTGCCCCGGGTAGAGGAATCGCGCTGGCCAGTCTTACCGCCTCCACCGTCCGCAATGTGAGCCGCGGTATTATTGGCGTTGCCATCATCCAGAGTCTTTTGATCGGCATCGGTTTAGTGACGGTGGGAACGCCTGCGGCCGGTTTATTAACTTTCCTCACCCTAATTTTGGGCATTCTCCAAATTGGCCCCGGTTTGATTGTCTTGGGGGCGCTCATTCACGCTTGGGTAACACTACCCCATTCCATCGCCCTATTATTTACCCTCTGGATGATTCCCGCCACCCTGGTGGATAATTTCCTCAAACCGATCTTAATGGGGCGCGGTCTGCCCATTCCTATGGTGGTGATTCTGTTGGGGGTGTTCGGGGGAGTGATCGCCTACGGGATTATCGGTTTATTCCTCGGACCGGTTCTGCTCGGTCTCTGCTACGAGTTAGTCAGAGCTTGGATTGCTGAGGATAGCCCCGAACCATTGGCAAATAGCCATGATCAGCCAATCTAAGGGCGGATATGTCTAATTTTTACCTTGAAAAGGCTCACAGGTTTGGTAGTTGTCATCCCTGGCCACTACCTTATTTTTACCAGGAGTCGCTAGACTCAGTTTTGGGGCTTATGCAGAAACTCAACAAAATGCAGAAATATCTCCTAAAGAAATCATCTTTGGCCTGTAATCGCTAATCTTTGCTTCTCCTCTCATCCCTTAACCCCCCAAATGAGCATTGCCAAATTAATTATCTCGATCGTCGCTCGACTTTTGACCGGGGCAATTTTCTATCAACCGACAGGAGAGAAAATTATCGCCCTTACTATCGATGATCTACCCACTCCCAACGATCCGGAAGGAAAATCCACTGATCGCATTTTAGCAGCGATCGCCGCTCATAATCGAGAAAAAGCCAGCCCGGCAACTGCCGTCAAGGCGACTTTTTTTCTGATCACGGGACACCTACAACCGAACTCCACCTTGATTGAGAGCCTCATCGCCCAAGGTCACGAAATCGCTAATCACGGCACCCAAGATCTGCGTACCAGTCAACTGGCCGCCGACGCTTTTGCTAGTCAGTTTCGGGAAGCTAACGATATTTTAACTCGTCTTGCCGGTCTTGCACCGCGCTGGTATCGTCCCGGTCAAGCCTTCTATAATCAATCTATGCGCTCGTTTTTGGGGAAATTCCCCGGCTACGAGTCCCGATTTGCCCTCGCTTCCATGATCCCTTTAGATACCGGAAAAGCAACGAATCACCCTCAATTTACCACTTGGTATATCTCGCAATTTATTTTCCCCGGGGCGATTTTAGTGCTTCACGGTGGGTCTCCCGAAAGAGATGAAAACACGGCGATCGTGCTGAAGAATTTATTAGCGAAATTACACGATCGAGGTTATCAGGTGATGACTCTCAGCCAATTACTTGATCACAAACGTTATTAGGTGACATTTTCTAGGCATTAAGGACAAGAAAAGATGATGGTAATCTGACAACATTTGGCGATAAGGGTTGCCAAGAGGTTTTCACTAATCTAGATAGACTTCGTTACCCTGAAAAATCCTGTATTTTTTAACAAGTCAGACTAAATCTTTCCAGGAGGAGTTGCAATTTTTTTCTTGGCATAAGTTGCTATTTGAGAGACGAAAATATAGAAGCAGCTGATTATTTACTAATCTACTTTTTTTAATTTTTAACGGGTTAGGACTGAGATATACTGAAATTGTTGCTTATAGATCACTACTATGGGACGTTTAGCGCTGATCAGCGTGACTGACAAAACCGGAATAGTTGACTTTGCCCGTCAGCTAACAGAAGAGTTTGATTTTGAAATTATTAGCAGTGGAGGAACCGCCAAAACGCTCCAATCGGCGGGAATTCCCGTGGTTAAAGTGGGAGAATACACAGGTTCTCCTGAAATCTTGGGCGGAAGGGTGAAAACTCTCCATCCTCGCATCCATGGCGGTATTTTGGCTAGACGGGATTGGGAGTCAGATTTAGCGGAAATGGAGGCTAATCAAATTCGTCCTTTTGATTTGGTGGTGGTTAATCTCTATCCCTTTGAACAGACGATCGCTAATCCTGAAGTTACCACCGCTCAGGCGATCGAACAAATCGATATCGGTGGTCCGGCGATGTTACGCGCCTCAGCTAAAAATTTCGCCCATTTGACTGTCATCAGTAACCCGAAGTATTACGAGCAGTATTTAAGCCAATTACGGCAAAATAACGGCGAAATCTCCCTGGAATTCCGCCAAAAAATGGCGGGGGAAACCTTCGCTTTAACCAATGCCTACGATGGTGCGATCGCTGCCTATTTCGCCAGCTTAAACGGGGAAACGACTCGCTTTCATTTGGCAGGAAATGCCCTACAAACCCTGCGTTACGGCGAAAATCCCCACCAAAGTGCCACTTGGTACGGCAGCGGGACAATGGCTCACGGTTGGGGAAAAGCGACCTTATTACAGGGAAAAGAACTAAGTTATAACAATTTAGTCGATTTGGAAGCAGCCCGCCGTTTAATCGCCGAATTCGGCAGTGAAGAACCGGCCGCCGCTATCTTGAAACACAATAATCCCTGTGGGGTGGCGATCGGTGGTAGCTTAGTGGAAGCTTATACTAAAGCTTTTCATGCCGATTCTACCTCGGCTTTTGGGGGTATTGTTGCCCTAAATCAAGCCATAGATGAAGCAACCGCTAAAGAATTAACGAAAACCTTCCTAGAATGCGTGGTTGCCCCCGATTGTAGCCCCGAAGCCCGGGATATACTCGCTAAAAAGTCAAAAGTGCGGATTTTATTGCTGCCGGATTTAAGCACGGGAGAAAAACAAACAGTAAAAGTTATCGCTGGCGGTTTTCTAGTACAAGCGGCCGATGACGTGGTAGAAACCCCGGAGGAGTGGCGCGTGGTGACAGAAAAACAACCCACTGCCGCACAATTAGCGGAATTACTGTTTGCTTGGAAAGTATCTAAGCACGTTAAATCTAATGCTATTGTGGTGACAAAAAATCAAACTACTTTAGGCGTTGGTGCAGGGCAAATGAATCGCGTTGGTTCGGCGAAAATTGCCCTTGAACAAGCAGGGGAAGCGGCCAAAGGTGGCTATTTGGCTAGTGATGGCTTTTTTCCCTTTGATGATTCTATTCGCACGGCGGCCAAGTTTGGTATCGAGGCAATTGTTCAACCAGGAGGTTCTTTAAAAGATCAGGATTCGATTAATGCCGCTAATGAGTTAGGTTTAATTATGGTCTTAACAGGCATTCGTCATTTCTTGCATTAATACCAAGTTAGGGTGTGTTGCTGCTTAAATTAACGCACCCCAACAAGTTATTAATTATCGGTTAATTTCCCGGCTCAATAGTCTTAAATTTGCCAAAAGCGCGAGGATGAACTGCTTTTTGGGAACAAAGAAAATAGCGTACAGGTTCGTAATGATTTTCAGCAGTAAAAGGAGAACAGAAATGATTTGCGAGTAAATCTTATCGCACACAGAAAGCATTTGCTCCTGAAAAAATACAAGCTTCGTTTTAGCCCTTAGGCATGACCCAAAATAGCACTTACAGGACTAGGATATAGAGGAAAAATTGTCAACAAGATATTAGACATCTCCAAAAATTTATAAGCCAGTCACACCAAGGAAGACAGGCAGATTAGACCAAGAGTCAAAATTAGCTCTAAAAACCGATTAATCAGGGTTTTAAGAGACAAAATCGAATTTTGACGGAAAACTATGGCTAATTATAACGTCAATTACTTCCCCTGATTGCTCCCATTCTATTACTTCTAAAATTAGCGCA
>NZ_JASJFG010000550.1:0-1546 GCF_030065375.1 Microcystis sp. M49636_WE2
TAGGCCCATTCTCCTGAAGCGTCGTACATTCCACAGGTAAGCATAACACTGATCACATCTTGAACGTAGTGTTCATCGATCGCCCGTATTCCTGTGATTGGGTTGACACCCCCATTAGCCAAGGTAGCCGCCATCAGGGCTAAATCGTGAGCATGGACGAGAATGGCGCATTGTTGACAGTAAAGATCGAGGGTTTCTTCAATTTTATCGCTGACCATGCCAAAATTTAGCATTAGATAGGCCATGGCCCGATTGCGATTGCCGGTGGATTTTTCCGAGAGAAAAACGGGGACATTAATCTCGTGATCCCTGCCAGTATAGCGTTTAAACATTTCTAAAATACGTTTTAGCCTTTCCGTGGCATTCTGTCCGGTGATTAAATCCGTGGTAGCGATCGCACCAGCATTAACCATAGGATTATAGGGACGATTGGTTTTTTCATCGAGAATAATCGAGTTAAAAGCTTCCCCCGTGGGTTCAACACCGACTTTACTATTAACGTATTCCCTTCCGTGATCTTCTAGAGCTAATCCAAAGACAAAAGCTTTAGAAATCGATTGTACTGTAAAGGTTTGCTGACAGTCTCCCACCTCAAAAATCTGACCGTCAGTGCTAATTACAGAAATACCAAACCATTCTGGAGCTGCTAGGGCTAATTCAGGAATATAATCGGCGATCTTACCCGTCTGTAAATCAGAGTATTTTGCGTGCAGATAGTTAAGATAGTTCCGAAAAGGATAGACTAACTCTTGCTCGGAATTGACGGGACTAATAAAATCTTTTGGGGAAGCCATAGAGGAGTATAGCAGTTATCGTTTAATTGCCACTCTAGAGACGTTAATAGGCACATCTCTAGAGAATTTCTGTAATCCCTAATTAACTTCTCGAACCGCGATAAATGCGATCAGCTTGGGAGGGTTCTAAATAAGTATAGCCCGGTTTTTGGGTTGAGGAGCCATTCTTTTTGGCCACAGTATTAACCGCAGGAGTCGCTTTTTTTACCTCCGCATTAGTCCTGATATAATCCTCAGAAATCTTGAAGGGATGACTATTGGGAAGATGACGACTAGAGGGTAAATTGTCTTCTGGTTCGGGATGGGTAATTTTACTATGGGGAGCGACAAAATCGTGTAGGATGGGATCGTAGGCTAAAATTTCGCCAGTTTCAATCCGAAAAATCCAACCGTGTAGGGATAATTTACCCTGATGTAATCGGGAACGAATAATTGGATAGCTTTGCAAATTACTTAACTGATTGAGAACATTTTCTGCTACTGTCACCTCGATCAGTTCTTCTCCTTCTAATTCTTTGTAATTATCCTTAACTAAACGTCGAGTAGCTTCTGCTTGTTTTAACCAATCGTAAACTAAAGGCATTTCATCGGCCAGACTCTGCAATTTTAACAAACCTTTCATCGCTCCACAATGGGAGTGACCGCAGATAATCACTTGCTCGATGCCGAGAGCGTTGATAGCATATTCTATAGATGCACCTTCACCACCATTGGTTGCTCCGTAGGGAGGGATTATATTTCCCGCATTACGA
>NZ_JASJFG010000609.1:0-3991 GCF_030065375.1 Microcystis sp. M49636_WE2
ATTTTTAATGACTTAAAGCAGAAGCAACTGGCTCATAAAGATAGATTAGTTAGGTTGCCAATTAAGCGAGCGTCTAACAAATCACTGCACCCGACCGCCGGCTAAAGCATTCAATGGAACCGCTAAATCTATAGTGCGATGGCGAAGGCACTGCGCAGCAGTACGCTGATCCTGTCGGTTGGGTTGACAGAAAAAATAGGGTGTGTTCCCTAAAGTGGCTCCTACTGCTCCAGCGATCGATTTTGGGGAACGCACTATGCACATTAATTGCAGCTGTGGGTTTAAGTGCAATGCCGCACCTAAAAATGAGAGAATTTCTTGACAAATGAAGTTAAATATGGTAATCAATCTCCCCAAAATTAGATTCCGGTATGGCAGCGTTTATCATAAAGATGAAGTATAACTTAATTTTGTATCGGCGACCCTGTGGGATTTTCAAAACATGAGAACGCCTATAATAATTCGACATAACACGGTTACTTGTAATTTTATTAGGAAAAGTTCTTGTGATCGCTCTATAGGAGAGTAATATGCGGAAAGATTTATTAAAAAATGTGTATTTGGCGTGAGATACGGAAAGTTTTCGTATATTGTGTAGTTGGTTCAAGGGATGAGGTCGAGTTGAAATAAGAAAGACGATCACAACCTAAAAAAGTCAACACTGTTTGGAGAAAGAAGAAAACATGGATTTTTTGATCGGACAGATTCTGCTTTTTGCAGGGGATTTTGCGCCGGCAGGCTGGGCATTTTGTGACGGATCTAAGCTACCGATATCTGGCTATCAGGCGCTGTACTCCATACTTGGGACCAAATACGGAGGTGATGGATTCAAGAGTTTTGCGTTGCCTAAATTGCCTACTGTCAAGGATGTTGATGGCGACGGAGAATCACGATATATAATCTGTCTGGAGGGTATATATCCATTTCGGGAAAAATAAATTCAGTGCGATCGCCGATCTTGTAGGGTGCGTTCCCTAAAGTGTCTCTTACTGCTCCACTGATCGATTTTTGGGGAACACACCATCCACATTTATTAAAGCTGTGGGTTTAAGTGCGATGCCGCTCTTGTGGGCCCAGTTGAGGAATGTTAGCGAAGATTGCCAATGTTTAGGTTAAAATAGAGGGGCAAAAGTTGCAACCGGGTCAAACCAATGATAGTACGACCACCCCTCTACAGCCAAGAAGAATTTGCCCGACGTGGTAATCAGATTTATTAGACTCAGGTGCGCTCTCAAGTCGAGGAGGGCAATTATGGCAAAATACCAGTATATCCTTTTTCCTTTTTCCCTTGAAACTTACTCTCGAATTATATGAGCTAACGGCTAAGGGTGATAATTTTCTGAAAATCTCTTTGAATAATAGTAAAATTTTTGTCAGTTAAAAGCGGCACATGAACGAATAAGGCTCTCGGATGATATTTTAAGACTTGAAAATATAATTCTTCGCAGACAAACTGACCAGCATTATCGCTGATATAACTATAGTCAAGGTTTTTAATTAAATCTGGCAACGGAATTGATGTCAATAACTTTTTTGTGCTACTCCTAGCCTGAGATTCTAAACTTAAACGATAACGACTTTCTGCCATGCCACAACAAATAACGAAATCAGGCTTTTTGTCTTGAATAGCTTTGATAACTCGTTCACTGGCTCGATGGGTATTAACGGGAAGTTGACGCAAAAATAAAAGCTTTTTTGCATAATTATCTTGAATAGATACTAACAAATCATCGGAGGAATTACTCCGGTGATGGCATAACCAAGGTGCAAAAGAAGTTAAAAGAATTGTCAAGTTATCTCCTGATGGTTAATTGGGATAATCAACAAAAAAGCGATCGAAGGGACAAAAATTGCTACACTAACTGACGTGACCTCAATTAAAGACGAGATTGATATTCTATGCAACGCCGTAAATTTTTGCTGATTAGTGGCAGTTTAGGCGGTTTTAGCTTGGTAGCTTGCGCTCATCAAATTTTACAGCCCGTTACTTCCAAAAATCCCCCTGAGTCTCCCGTTAAACAAGCACAAAAGGCGAAAAAAGTCAAGATAATCGTGATTAGTGACCTTAATAGTCAATACGGTTCCACTACTTACGATCCCGAAATTGATCGAGCTATCCCCTTAATTATCAATCATAAACCCGATCTGGTCCTCTGTGGCGGCGACATGGTGGCAGGACAAAAAAGCAGCTTGACAGAGGCAGCAATTAACGCCATGTGGTCAGCCTTTGATCGCCATATCGCCGCGCCCCTGCGAGCTGCTAAAATACCTTTTGGTTTTACCATCGGTAATCATGACGCTTCTGGAGCTTTATCCGCAGGAAAATTTATCTATGCTCAAGAGAGAAAATTAGCCCAAGATTATTGGCAAAATCCCCAACATCATACAAGTTTAAATTTTATCGATAAAACCGGCTTTCCTTTTTATTATACTTTCACTCAAAATGGTATATTCTATCTAGTCTGGGATGCCTCCACTCATTTAATCTCTCGGGAACAACTAAATTGGGCAGCAAAAAACTTGAGTAGCCCCGACGCTAAAAATGCTAAAATGCGGCTAGTAATCGGTCATTTACCCCTCTACGGTATTGCCGTCGGCAGAAATCGACCGGGGGATTATTTAGCCGATGCCGAGCAATTAAGAGCGTTTTTAGAGGGCCATCAGGTGCATACTTATATTAGTGGCCACGCTCACGCTTACTATCCGGGTAAACGGGGGCAATTACAATTATTACACGCAGGAGCTTTAGGCAGTGGACCGCGACGGTTATTGAACAGTGAACAAGCGCCCAGAAAAACCTTAACAATTGTCGATATTAATCCCCATCAACAGGAAACAGTTTACACCACCTACGACATGAAAACCCAAGAAGCGATCGATATTACCAGTTTACCTCCTTTGATTATGGCTCCCAACGGGCAAGTTTTACGTCGAGATATTCCATCGGTTAACTAGAAAGGAACTCCCATAATGGCCACTGTCATCAGCACCGTTAATATGAAAGGAGGAGTAGGAAAAACTACCCTTACCGTCAACCTTGCCACCTGTTTAGCTAAATTTCAGCAAAAACGAGTCCTTGTCCTCGATTTAGACGCTCAAATCAGTGCGACTCTCAGTTTAATGTCTCCCCACGAATTCGCTCAACTGCGTCGCAAAAAACGCACTTTAAGCTATTTATTAGAAGCAATTATCAAACCCAATCCCTACAATAAATTAACTATTGATGATATTATTGTCCCTTCAGTCTGTGAAATTCAAGGCTTAGATCTACTGCCGGGAGACATTGAACTATATGATGAATATGTCGTCTCAGAAACCCTGCACCATCAAGCAATTTTACAGGAAGATTTAGGCTTTGATCATGCTTGGAATAACCTGGAAAGAATCCTGATTCAAAAAATCATTGATCCCATTCAAGACCGTTACGATTATATTATTATGGACTGCGCTCCGGGCTATAATCTTTTAACTCGTAGTGGTCTATGTAGCAGTCATTTTTATTTACTACCCGCCCGTCCCGAACCTTTATCAATTGTCGGCATTCAGCTATTAGAAAGAAGAATAGTTAAACTCAAAGCTAGTCATCAAGAAACCGAACCGATTAACCCCGGTTTACTCGGTATAGTTTTTATTCTTTCCGGTGGTGGTTTACTCAGTCGCTACTATAATCAAGTCATGCGCCGGGTACAACAGGATTTTCAAGCCCATCAAATTTTTGCTAATGCGATTCCTATGGATGTTAATGTAGCTAAAGCTGTCGATATGTTCGTGCCTGCGGTGGCAGCCATGCCCTCTTCTAGTGGTTCCAAAGCTTTTATGAAACTCACAGAAGAATTCTTGATGAAAACCCAAAAATAGGAGATAATTACTATGGTCATTGAGTGGTTAGAATTTCAAGTTAAACCCGAAGCTAGGGAAAAATTTATCCAAAAAGATCAAGAAATTTGGACAAAGTTTTTAGCAAAACAACCTGGTTTTTTAGGTAAGGAGC
>NZ_JASJFG010000219.1:0-1412 GCF_030065375.1 Microcystis sp. M49636_WE2
CAGGGTAGTTTCTCCCGTTTTCCCGTGCAGACGGTTCTCTGTATCATCGCTTCCGGTTTAACGGCGGTTTACTTTGTTATCCTGCTTAATCGCACCTGTTTTGGTAAATTGGATAATAAACTTGCCTACTATCCCAAAGTCCTGAAATCGGAAACTATACCCGCTTTTGTCCTAATGGTATTAATCGTCTTTTTAGGCATTCAACCCAATTATTTAGTCCGTTGGATTGAACCCACCACTAACTCGATGGTTGCCAGCTTATCGGGGGAAGCAAAACCTAGTTTTGTCTTCAAAAAATCTCCGCAAAAGTCCTCAAAAACCAACTGGTTGAATCGGGGTAAATTTTTGAGTAATAGTTAGTTATCCCTTGCTGTTTCCGAATTATTGTAACCGCTGCTAATTACTTTACCTAAAACTATGACTGGGACATTAATCAAAGCCAAAATTCCCCCTTCTAATCACGAATTCGCCGACATTATCCACCGTTTAGAAGCGGGTGGATCCATGTTGCCGGATACTCCCGAAAACCTGATGCAAATTATCGGCATTTATAAAGCTTATGCCGTGCCGATGGATTTTTATTGGCGAGATCTGCTCTATATTGCCGAACGAGTTTTCCTCGATCCTTTGCCCTTTTTTAAATATTTTCTACCCCAAGAATACCTAGACCTACAAAATCATTACGCTGGCGATAATGCCGATTTACGCATCTGGCGCGGTACGGGTTCCGCTCACCCTGAATTGTTAGAATTCATGGATAAAGGTAAAACCAGAAAAATGCCCAGATTAATCCATCACCTCTGGCATGACCGCGTTAATATGGAATTTGCTGAAGCTTGTATGCAAGCTATGTTGTGGCATGGCCGCGATATGGGTTGGGGTTTATTTGATGCCTATCTCGATTCAGAAGAATATCGCCAAAATGCCGACCGCGCTATTAAGGCCTATTTCAAGAAAAACCCGGTGATGATGAAACTTTATGACCTGTTCCCCGATATGTTTTTGGAACAGGTGCGGATGATGTCCTACTACTCCAATTTAGGACTATTCTGGGAAGTGATGGCCCCGGTATTTTTCGAGATGTCTGATATCTACGATGAAGGCGGCTTTAAAGGTGTTCCTGATGCCATGAATTTCCTCGTTAATGGCATTTTTGCCATCGCTGGCCGGCCGATTTATCATCACGTTTATATTGATGGTCAATGCTACGAAATTATCCCCAAATCAAAGGCTTTTACTTGGCTTTATGAAGCGGCTTTACCCTATGTGGAAGCGGTCTTTTATCGTACTGCTCCCTTCCGGGGTACAAAGTCTTATAATGCCCAAGCAAAACAGGTTCCTGACGAACAAAAAGACTTTCACTATGGCATTCTTTATGCGGATGTTTTCCCCGTGGGTACTGCGGGAATTCC
>NZ_JASJFG010001052.1:0-1403 GCF_030065375.1 Microcystis sp. M49636_WE2
GTTCGTGAAAGTGTTTCATTGCTTCCCTGTTGACTTTTTCCGGTGATTACTATAAACATCTCCTGATGTGAATTTCATCCTAGCAAAGCTATCTTAAGGGTCGATCGGATTCAATAAAACTTAATATATGAGTAGTCGGTGGGTAAAATGTATTCTAAGATACAGTGCCAGCGAACGACCAGAACGAACCACAAAGACACAAAGGACACAAAGATCGATCGCTCCTATATAAGTTAAACCGATCGCACAAAAGGAAATAATTGTTAAGTAGCTGGTTATAATTAAATTAAAAATGGGTTTGAGGTTCGATCCCCCCTGCCCCCCTTGATAAGGGGGGTGCCGATAGGCGGGGGGATCTGAAAGTTTTTAATACCTACCTACTTAAAAAATTTCGGTTCTCGATTCGGTACAGATTGCCTGTAATTTTTGGTCCCAAGTATCGACGGGAAGGGTATCGAGATAGGCAAAGTCAAAGACAATCCCGATCGAGGGGATAGCTTGCCATTCGGGGGAATGTAAGAGACGATCAAAATAACCCCCCCCGTAACCTAAGCGATAACCTTGGCGATCGCAAGCGACGGCGGGAATTAATAGTAAGTCCACTTCGGCAGGTAAAATGAGAGGAGCGATCGCTGTTGGTTCGTAGATGCCATAACGATTTAATTCTAGGGGATCATCGGCAGTCCAACAGTGCCAAGTCAGGCTATCTCCGTCACAACGGGGAAAACCCCAGCGATGGTGTTGGCAAAATAAGGAACTTAAATCCGGCTCCTGACGATAACTGAAGTAAGCGAGAATGGTTTTAGCGTGTTGAAAGAGGGGTAAAGATTGTAAATTTTTGCAAAGTTGCTGACTATTTTCTTGCCAAATATGCTTAGGAAGCGATCGTCTTTGGGTAATTAGTTGTTTGCGTAATTGGGCTTTTTTGGTAGCAGAATCCATAAAATAGAGATAAATAGGAGAGTAAGTAGCTGGTTATAATTAAATTGAAGATGGATCCCCCCTTAATCCCCCCTTAATCCCCCCTTAATAAGGGGGGCATCTGACAGTTTTTAACACCTAACTACTTAGTAAGAACGATGCTAAATCTATTTAACTCGCTTTTTGGGCGTTATAACGAGAATATCAAGGCCAATGTGGAAATTTACACGTGGGCAACTTGTCCCTACTGTATTCGGGCCAAATGGTTGCTGGGTTGGAAAGGGGTAAAATACACCGAATACAAGATTGATGGGGATGAAAGCGCTCGTCAAGCCATGGCGGAACGGTCCAACGGTAAACGCAGTGTACCACAGATTTTTATTAATAATGAACATATCGGTGGTTGTGATGATTTGTATGCTTTGGATGGTCAGAAAAAATTAGATAATTTACTGGCTAAATGTGGGACTATCTAAAGTCTA
>NZ_JASJFG010000898.1:0-4611 GCF_030065375.1 Microcystis sp. M49636_WE2
CCCCAATTTGTTTGCCCAGTTCTTTGAGTTGTTTGTCAGTTTCCTTCTGTTGTTGGGCGTTTTCCTTCTGTTGTTGACTAACTTCCTTCAATAGTAGTTCAGTCTCCTTCTGTTGTTGACTAACTTCCTTAAGTTGTCGGTCAGTTTCCTTGAGTTGTCGGTCAGTTTCTTTTTGAGCGGTAGTTAATTCGGCTAAGAGTTGCCATACGTCTTCGGATGTAGTTGCCATAGATAATTTTTTCCTTCTGATCTGGTCTATTACTATTTTAGTCAATTGCGCCGATAATTCCTAATTTTTAAGCTTCAATGCTCTCTTTTTTGTCAAGTACATCTTATCCCATTTTAAGCGAATACTACCGTGCGATTAGCGTAAACCAAAACGCGATTTTGCAAGTGTAAACGTACCGCTCGCGCTAACACCACCCTTTCTAAATCCTTACCTTGACGAATTAAATCTCCTACGGTATCGCGATGGCTAACTCTGACCACATCCTGCTCGATAATCGGCCCCTGATCGAGATCGGCAGTGATATAATGGGCGGTAGCTCCAATAATTTTTACCCCTCGATCGTAGGCCCGTTGATAGGGATTGGCTCCCGCAAAAGCCGGTAAAAAAGAATGATGAATATTGATAATATTGGGGAAAAAGTTAATAAAATCTGGGGTGAGAACCTGCATATATTTAGCTAAAATCACTAAATCTATCTGGTATTGCCGCAGTAACTCTAATTGTCTGGCTTCCTGTTCAATCTTGGTTTCGGCGGTAACGGGAAGATGATAAAAATCAATACCAAATTGATTGGCAACTGAGTGTAATTCTGGATGATTGCTAATAATTAAAGGAATTTCTGCCCTAATTTCTCCCCCGTGTTGTCGCCATAATAAATCGAGGAGACAATGATCCTGTTTTGTCACCCAAATAGCTAGACGCGGGACAGTATCGGAAAAATGTAAGGACCAACTAGCCTGCAAAGGTTTGGCAATAGCGGCGAAAGCTGGTTCGATCATCCCACGGGGTAAATTAAACCCTTCTAATTGCCATTCTATCCGCATCAGAAACAATCCCGCCGAAAAATCCGTGTGTTGGTCAGCATGGATAATATTGCCGCCATTAGCGTAGATAAAATTAGCGATTTTCGCCACCAGACCAATCTGGTCGGGACAAGAAATTAACAAGGTTGCAGTGGCAGCAGTCATAAATTATCGGTGGCAAGAATTGACTTTTTCTACCCCTAATTTATTACAATTTTAGGCACTTCGTCCCTTTGATACACAAAAAAGATCGTTTGTCAATAGCGATCGCCGATTAAATTTCCGGTTAAACTGATAGGCTATTCCCTTGCTCAGAAGTGGCAAAATGCCGCTCGATTAGGGAGGGGACATCTTGGGGAGCTACCTGATTATAATGCTTTTTATCGGGCATAACCACCAGATTCGGCCCTTTTTTGCACTGTTTTAAACAGCCAGTTAATTTAATATTCACCGCTTCTCCCAGTCCTTTTTCCTCTAAACCACTCTCTAACCTTTGGCAGACTCTCGCACCGCCATTTTTCCAACAATCGGACTTCTGACAGATTAAGACGGTGGCTTTTTTAGCTTTTGCCGGGGCGACTTCTGGGGTTTTTTCGCCAGATAAATGCTCGATCCCTAGTACCCTCAGTTTTAATTTTCCCTTTTTTGAACAAAGACTACTTTCTCCCGTCACTTTTAGCCATGAGTGGAGAGCAATATTGAGAGGTATGTGGTCTCGCAGTGGTTTTTCGGGCTTAAACCAATATTCCCGTTTATCAACACTGATTCTCAGGTATTTTACCTTATATCCGTCCTTGAGGACAAAACCGAGGAATTGACCGACCACTTGAAAGGGAACCATGGTAGTTACAGATTTTGACATACTTTCTCACTTTTTACTCTCAGATTGCTAATTTTTCTCAAGGATTATACCCGCCAACAGGTTTCCAGCCAAGGGATTAAACAGCCTTGGGAAGCCTCTACCCATCGCAGGACAATCCACAGCTGTAAAAGTTGATCCTGTCCCTCGATGCGAACTGGCAAAAGCTGATGGAGCGAGCATTTACATTCAATGTCTAGGGTCTGGAGCCAGTGGTAGACCTGCCAGGGATCCCAAGCACTAATATTGAAGATTTTCTCACCTTCCGATGGCCATTTGTCTATACCCATGGGGCTTTTAATTGAGAACTATTAGCAATATAACTCTAGGCTGCTGTTCTCAGTATAACCGACAACTGCAAATAATTGTCAATAACCCGAAGAAAAAAAAGTTACCCGGCAGCGGCGATCAGCTAAAATCTTGCTTGTCCGCTTTGCCGATCCCGGAATCCCTACCGCCTAGAATTGTCAAAGAGATAAAAATGGAGATAACAAGATTTATTAACGAAAATTATGGATAAAAAAGCTCAAAAAACCGATAATTCAGCAATTCTCTATTTTGATGGTGGTTCTCGCGGCAATCCGGGGAGCGCAGCCGGTGCAGCGGTAATAGTTTTAGCCGAGGGTAATTCCTTGACAACGACTAGATATATGGAGAGAGCCACTAATAACGAGGCTGAATACACGGGATTGATTATTGGATTGGAAAAAGCCCAAGAATTAGGCTTAAAAAGCCTAGAAATTCGCGGAGATAGTCAATTAGTCATTAATCAAGTTAAGGGAGACTGGAAGGTAAAAAGCGATAGTTTACGTCCCTTTTATCAGCGTACTTGTCAATTAGTCGCCCAATTCGATCGCATTAGCTGGCGCTGGATTGAACGAGCTAAAAATAGTTTGGCTGACGCTGCTGCCAATCATTGTATGGACGAGGCGAAAAAATCGCCAGAAAAACCGAAGGAAGGTGAAACTAATCTCGATATTCTGCTCCAATCCCTGAAACCAATCCTAAATACCGAAGAATTCGTTTTTTCTTCCCTAACAGCAACAGAACTAGAACAGCTACAATTAACCCCTATCTGCCAATTTCAGGAAGAGGAAGGCCTAACGGTGATTATTCCCCGTCAGCAAGCTGATCGCACAAGCTTGCAGTACAAATATATTTATAGACAAATTACTCTTTCTGTGCATTCTAGTTTAGCGGCGGTGGGATTTTTAGCGGTGATTAGCGAGAAACTGGCCGCAGCAGCAATTAGCGTCAATGTCATTTCTGGTTATTATCACGATCATTTATTTATCCCTAGGGATAGGGTGACGGAAGCGATGGCTATTCTCGAAGAAATTAGCCGCTCATAACAGTTATCAGTTATCAGTTATCAGTTAGCAGTTAGCAGATGTGAGTTTTCAATTCACTCATTACTGTTTACTGTTCACTGAAAAAACAGGATTTATGATTATTTGCTCTCCTCCGAGGAATTTTTCACCGTTTCTTCTAGGAAAACTACCGGTTCTTTTTCCCGCTGCTGGGAGCGGATGATATCAATGGTACTTTTCAGCACACTAGCGATGGGAACTGCTATCAATAAACCGAGAATTCCTGCCACTTTGCCCCCGATAAAAAGAGATAGAATAATCCAGACGGGATTAAGTCCGATCATACCTCCCATTAACCGAGGGGCGATGACATTATCATTAATTTGACCGACAATAATAGTCAGGGTCAAAACCTTTAATCCTAGCCAAAAATCTTGAAACATCAGTAGGGTACTAATGCCAATAATGGTGAAGGCACTGGCAAAAGGAATTAATGTAGTTAGACCGATCGCCACCCCGAATAATAGGGCATAATCAACCTTGAGAACCACAAAAACAAAAATTTGAGCAAGGCTGAGAATTCCCGCTAAAATGGTTTGACCGGCAAAATAGGTTTCAAAAGTTTGACGAATAATCGTTCTTAATTTGAAATTCCAGGGAGAGGGAATCCAACTTAAAATTCCCTCCCAAATTTGTTCGCCATAGAGAACCAGAAAGACGGTGAGAACTAGAACAAAGAGAATGTTTAGGATACTGTTGATAGTTCCCAGCACAAAGCTTAGTAATTGAGTGCTAAGAGTTTGTAAAACATTGGTTAGTCGTTCCGATAACTGGGTGATTGATTGCTCGATATAAATCGCATATTTCTGAGTTTTATCCCACTTTTCTAAATTTTGTATCTGTTCGGTTCCCGACTCGATCCACTGGGGCAAACTATTGATTAAACTGCTTAATTGTTCGACAATCTGGGGAATTAAAATTAAACCTAAAACAATCAAAATTAATAGGGCAATTAAAAAGACAATAGCGATCGAACCACTGCGATTAACCCCGCGTCTTTGCAGCAGTTTGATGGGAACATCTAAGACAAAAGCTAGTAAACTAGCAGTGACAAAAATACTGACTAAGGGTTCTAGGTAGCTAAATAATTGGAATAATAACCAACCATTGAGAAATAAGAGCGGAAAAACTAGACTTAGCCGCAACCAACGAGGTAGTTGCTTAAAAAGCTCTATCATATAACTAATTTTGTCCTGAGAGAGTATCGAGGTAGGGGCTGCTGAAAAAGTTTTTCGTGGGGGCAGGGTGTGGGGTGTGGGGTGTGGGGTGTGGGGTTTTACCCATTTTCAGGTGGTCAATTACCTAATTTTCAGGGAAAAAATCCCTAAATTTTCCCCCCAATCACTCCAA
>NZ_JASJFG010001020.1:0-1674 GCF_030065375.1 Microcystis sp. M49636_WE2
GGCATAAATTGGATCATAATGGAAATCTACATTAACGGAGAGCAGGTGCATCTCGACTAATAATTCCTCAACCACGCGCCGATACACCGAATTGATGGGGCGGGTGTGGCGAGTATAAAAATCACGCTTACTATCGGAAACGGTGCGAATTTTATCCACAGAACCAAACTTCATAAAAATTTAACACTGCTCTCATTTTCCCCCTTCTGGTTCCCCCTGACAAGGCCAGTGATCACTAAAGAGCCGCAAGCAGTCAGTCCCCAGATAGCAAAAGAGCGAGTAAGATAGGGCAATGGGGAAATGGGGAATTTCAACTAAAACCCCAAAACCCCAAAACCCCAACACCCTAACACCCCAACACCCCAACACCCCAAAGCTTTTTCACTTTTCAGTTGACTATATGGCTAATCAAGACGATAAAATCAAAATTATCAGTGATAACCGGCAAGCACGCCATCTCTACGAGATTTTAGAGACTTTTGAAGCGGGGGTGCAGTTGCTGGGGACCGAGGTTAAATCTGTGCGTGCTGGTAAGGTAAACCTGCGGGATGGTTACGTTTTAGTCCGTAATGGTGAAGCGGTGTTAATTAATGTTCATATTTCCCCCTACGAACAGAGTAGCGAATATTTTAATCACGATCCGCGCCGGACGAGAAAATTGTTGATGCACAAAAAGGAAATCAGCAAACTCATCGGTCAAGTGGAACAGAAAGGCTTAACTCTTGTGCCTTTGAAGATGTATTTTAAAGGTAGTTGGGTAAAAATCAGCATTGGCCTCGGTAGAGGCAAAAAATTACACGATAAACGCGAAGATTTGAAACGTCGTCAGGATCAACGGGATATGGCGCGAGCGATGAAGCGTTAATCAAGACACTTATCGGACTGGCAAAGGTCTAGGTAAGAAACGAGCGGGTTTTGTTACAGTTGAACTGTATTAGGCCCCTTGCGGCCGTCACCATCCCCCTCACTTTGGGTTAAAATTTATGTTAAAAGTCTTGACAAAAGTAATTAAATATGCTAAGGCACCCGCTTTAATTGCTCTATCTTTAGCTGTGGGTGCGGGGATTATTTTACCAAAAATAACTTTAGCCAATGGCAACCCCGGCCTAACAATTTTTAGTGGAGTCGATCGCAAGGATATCTTAGATTATTTCTTGCAATTTGGCGGTCGTCCCAAGCAAATGGATCGTTATAAACTCTATATTCCCCCGAAAAAACTCTCCCAGGGGGCTTCAGCTTTTTTTATTTCCTATCCCGATTATTTTAACGGCCAGTTTGACACCAATAAAATCGAGGTACGCATCAACGGTAAATCTTTGCCTTTAAAGGAAGTGGTTTGGGATAAGGATGCTCGCGTTATTCAAATTGTCCCCGAACAAGCGATCGATCCGACCAGCAAAGTTGAAATCGTCATGTCTAATGTCAGAAATCCCGAATTAGGCACTTATTACTTTACCTGTGATGTGACTGCCTCCGGCAATATTCCCGTCCGTCTCTACGTTGGGACTTGGATTGTCAGTATCGAACCTTAAGTAGGGTTTGCTGAATAAATCTAAAAACTTTGTTTGATAAGGCTTTTAGACTTTTTTGACCTCAAAAAGTGCCTACCATTGGAGGGATCGGGGGTAAAATTCCTGGACTTTTTCCCTGAAAATTAGGTAACTGACCACCTCA
>NZ_JASJFG010000405.1:0-2419 GCF_030065375.1 Microcystis sp. M49636_WE2
ATTGCGGTTATTGCTGAGTTACCTTTCGGTCATGATGGCGATAATGCCGCTTTACCTGTGGGAACAATGGTAGAACTGGACGGGGATCGGGGAATCTTAGAATTTTTCTATCCCCAATGATCCACTTTTTTGATAGTATCTTAGAGAAGTGTTAACAAATGTAACAAAAAATTAATTATAGATGAAAGTATTAGTTGTCGGTGCGACAGGAACCCTAGGGCGACAGATCGTGCGTCATGCCATCGATCAGGGACATCAAGTGCGTTGTTTGGTACGCAGTCAGAGAAAAGCGGCTTTTTTGAAGGAATGGGGCGCGGAATTAGTCGGGGGAACCCTGCGGGATAAAAGTACGATTATTACTGCTTTAGAGGGAATGGACGCGGTGATCGATGCCGCTACTGCCCGGGCGACGGACTCAGCCAGCATTAAACAGGTGGATTGGGATGGTAAAGTTAATCTGATTCAAGCGGCCAAAACTGCCGGAGTTGATCGCTTTATTTTCTTCTCGATTCTCAATGCCGAAAAATATCCCAACGTGCCTTTGATGGAGATAAAACGCTGTACCGAGAAATTTCTAGCAGAATCGGGTTTAAAATATACAATTCTCCGTCCCTGTGGCTTCATGCAGGGGTTAATCGGTCAATACGCCATCCCGATGTTAGATAATCAAACGGTCTGGATCACGGGGGAAAGTACGGCGATCGCCTACATGGACACCCAAGATATCGCTAAATTCGCCGTTCGCGCTTTAGAAGTCCCCGAAACCGTCGGCCAATCCTATCCCGTAGTCGGCAGCAAAGCTTGGAAAGCTGAAGAAATTATCGAAGTTTGCGAGCGCCTATCGGGTAAAGAGGGGAAAATTTGGCGTTTACCCATGGGATTACTGCGTTTTATGCGAGGAATAAGCCGTTGTTTCCAATGGACCTATAATATATCTGACCGACTAGCTTTTGCGGAAGTTCTCGCTAGAGAGCAAGCTCTTGATGCTCCAATGAAAGAAGTTTATCAAGTATTTGGCCTTGATCCGAGTCAAACAACTACTTTAGAATCCTATTTACAAGAATACTTTAGCCGCATTCTCAAGAAGCTCAAGGAAATCGACTTCGAGAAACAAAAAGCTCAGAAGAAGAAGAAAACTCCTTTCAAAAAGAAAGCGTGATTCAGCAGTAGGAAAATTTGTCAATGCCCAAAATCGGCATTATTTACAACGATATTAAGCCTATCGCTTGTAAAACAGCCCATCAGATACAAGATCAGCTACTTTCCCTAGGTTGGCAGGTGTTTATGGCTACCGGCAGCGGTGGCCTGCTAGGCCATTCTAAACCCTCTCGTCCGGTTTGTTTTACCCCGATCGATCAGTTAGTCCCCCCCCACTTCGAGCAAGATTTAAGTTTTGCGATCGTTTTGGGGGGCGATGGTACAGTCCTATCGGCGGCCCGGCAGTTGGCCACCCTCAATTTGCCCCTGTTAACGGTCAATACGGGACACATGGGCTTTTTGACCGAAATTTACCTAAATCAGCTTGAACCTGCCTTAGAGCAGGTTTTAGAGGGGAACTACACCATCGAAAATCGCTCGATGATCACGGTGCGACTGTTTCGCGAAGATACCCTCCTCTGGGAGGCACTTTCTCTCAATGAGGTGGTCGTCCACCGGGAACCCCTCACCAGTATGTGTCATTTTGAGATTCAAATTGGTGAACACGCACCCGTCGATATCGCTGCCGATGGGGTGATTCTCTCCACTCCCACCGGTTCTACTGCCTATGCTCTCAGCGCTGGCGGCCCGGTAATAACTCCCGATGTGCCAGTATTACAATTAGCTCCCATTTGTCCCCATTCTTTAGCTTCCAGATCCTTGGTATTTTCTGACAAGGAAACTGTGAATATTTTTCCAGCAACTGCTAACCGGATGGTGATGGTAGTGGACGGTAATGGCGGTTCTTATATCTTGCCAGAAGATCGAATTAATGTGCAGAAATCGCCCCACCAAGTCCATTTTATTCGTCTGCAATCTACGGAATTCTTCCGCATCCTCCGGGAAAAATTGGGTTGGGGTTTGCCTCATATTGCTAAACCAACTTCGGTGGAATTACCTTAATCAGTTATCAGTTATCAGTTATCAGATGTGAGCTTTCAGTTCATTGATTGCTGGTTACTGTTTACTGATAGCTGAATTTATGCTCTCTTTTCGTGCCAAGATAGCTTTTTATTTAGAGGATGTCACCACGGCGATCGGACTGACAGTAAATCTGCTTATCTTGGCATTAATTTTACTCTCTTTGGGGATTTATGTGGCTCAAACCTATCCCTTATCCGCCACTTGGCAAATGTGGTTACGTCAGCTTGATTGGGGAATTTTAAGCTTATTTTCCCTAGAGTATTTAATTCGGTTTTGGTGTGCGGAATCAAAACTAGGC
>NZ_JASJFG010000718.1:0-1204 GCF_030065375.1 Microcystis sp. M49636_WE2
TGCGTTTAGGAGTAATTGCCGAGGAAACCGATACGGTTTTAGAACAGTTAAAAACTCAACTACAAACGGTTTTAAGTAAGCGTTTTATGCGTTTAGAATTAGTTGCCTACAGTGATAAACAAGCTTTGCAACAGGCACTTAGGGATAAAGATGTTCATGCCGTCTGTATCCGTCAAGACAATCCAGAAAACATCCCCTACGAAACCACAATTAGATTACCCTATCTCTACGATATTTTTAAAAATGAATTAACGGCAGCAAACACGATTTTAACCTGTATTGAAACCCCAAAATTAGAGGAGAAACACTAATGAAATGGATTTACACTCTAGCCGCCATTGCCTTTGCTATCAAAATGGTAATTATTCCGAATACTGCTTCCTCTGTATTATCCTTAGACATTGTTGAATCCTTGGTGCGCGACGGCGGTGTTCCTAATGCGGTTTCGGTGGTTATTTTTCGTAATCGTCTCTACGATACCATCTATGAAGTGGTTGTTTTTACCATTGCCATTATGGGGGCGAATTTTCTTCTAGCCACCGAAAAACCCGCCAGTAAAATCCATCAATTTACCGACCAACCTTCAATTATTTTAGCCCGTTTAGGGGCAACAATTACCGCTTTAGTGGGCATTGAATTAGCTATCCGCGGACATTTAAGTCCGGGGGGAGGTTTTGCCGCCGGAGTCGCCGGAGGTACGGCAATTGGTTTAATAGCCATTACCTCGTCTCCCGAATGGATGCAAGCAATTTATCGCCGTTGGCAAGCGGCAACATGGGAGAAAATTTCCGTCTTAGTTTTTATTGTTTTAGCCGCCATTACTCTCTCAGGATTTGAGTTACCCCACGGGGAATTAGGAGCGCTATTTAGTGGCGGCATTTTACCAATACTAAACATTTTAGTCGCCGTTAAAGTAGCTTTAGGTTCCTGGGCAGTAATCCTCGTTTTTATCCGCTATCGCGGTTTATTGTGAGAGGTTAATATAGTCATTTCAATTAAGATTGATACTATCAACGCGCGAGGAATTTGCCCTGTTTCCCAACACCCTAACAACTTAGATAATTAGGGCTTGCTGAAAAAGTTTTTCGGTGGTGGCAGGGTGTGGGGTGTGGGGTGTGGGGTGTGGGGTTTTATCGATTTTCAGGTGGTCAACTACCTAATTTTCAGGGAAAAAGTACCTGAATTTTCCCCCCAATCACTCCAA
>NZ_JASJFG010000792.1:0-4723 GCF_030065375.1 Microcystis sp. M49636_WE2
CAAAAGTGGCAATATTTTGGGAGTTAATCCCAAATTCTTCCCCTTGAATTAAACTAAAAACGATCGAGCGGACGGCATTCGACCAAGGGGGATCACCATCGGCCACGGCTGGGGCCAAGGGTTCCTTAGATATTACCACTTAGTTTACCACTGATAGGGAATAATATTAGTATCATAAGGTAAGCGATCTTCATCTGGTGCGTCTGCCTGAAAAGCGACCGAGTTTAGATGCAGTGCAAAAGCTTCCCGCTCGCCAATTGTCTGAAAACCATGCCAAATACCGGGAGGAATTTGTACAAGTTTAGGAGCCAATTCGCCTAAAAATATCGTGTTAATTTTGCCTCTGGTGGGTGAGGTTTCCCGGTCATCGTAAAGGACAAGTTTCAACAGTCCTACCATGACGGCAATTTGATCAATTTGCGTTGTGTGTCTGTACCAAGCTTTAACAATACCGGGCAAAGTTGAAGTAATATAGACTTGTCCAAAGCCGGGGAAAATCTTATCATCAGCCCGTTGAATTTCCATGAGTCGTCCTTTTTCATTTGGCAATAACTTGAGAGGGCAAACTTCTACACCTTCTATCCATTGCTCATTAGATTGTGTTAACTTTGTCATAGCTAAAGACTTAAGAATCATTGATCACTATAATGAACCCCATAACGAGCCACTATACTACAGATATTGACCATTTGCGTTTATTTCTATTTACCACAGATGCTTTATTGGCTAAACAAGCCGAGCAAGTAGGGATTGATAGTATCATTGTAGACTGGGAACGGATTGGTAAACGAGAGCGACAGATTAGCTATTCAACCCAAATCAACGCCGATACACCAGAAGATGTGGTTGCTCTAGCTGAAGTTATCTCCATCCCAATTACAGTAAGAATTAATCCCTTAGATAACAATACTTCTGACGAGATAGAAACTGCCCTAGATTCTGGAGCTAAGATTATTATGCTACCGATGGCAAAAGTTCCCAGTGAGGTAGATAAATTTATTTCTCTAGTCAATGGAAGAGCTAAAACCCTAGTCCAAATTGAGACTCACACATTAGTAGAACATTGCCATGAGCTTAGAGATCTAGGTTGGGACTATAGTTATATTGGACTGAATGATTTAATGATTTCACGCCAAAAAAACTCTATTTGGGATTTACTGGCAGATGGTACAGTTGAACAAATTTTTCAAATTTTAAACAATCGTATCGTTGGATTCGGTGGAGTAACGAGAATTAGTGGCGGCAACCCTATACCCTTCCTCGAACTTCTGCATGAGATGGCGCGGCTCAATTGCGGTTTAAGTGTTTTGAGGCGTACTTTTAAAAACGAAATGAGTGGCCGGAATCTTCAGGCGGAGATCCAAGCGATTCGAGCTGCTTGGGTAGCGGCGCGTCTTCGCAGTCGGGAAGCAGTTTTAGCAGATCAGCTCACATTTTTAAAGCGACTGGGAGCAAATTAGAATTATGATATGGCTTATAGATCAAAACGCTAAGGCTATAGACGTAGCTGTTATTATCCCTTTATTCAACGGCTCTCAATGGATTCGACAAACACTCGAGTCAGTATTTTCCCAGTCTCAACCACCGAGAGAAATAGTAGTGGTTGACGATGGTTCTGAGGACGAATCCCTAGAGATTGTCAAGTCTTTTTCAGGTATCACTTTATTACGAAATCCTGACAAGGGTTCTCATTGCGCCCGCAATTTTGGATTCAAACATACCACTGCGCCTCTAGTAGCATTTCTCGATCAGGATGACATCTGGCATCGAGATCACCTGCGCCTTATGAGTACGATCCTAGAACAATTTCCCCAATCTGCTGCTTGTGTAGCCAATTGCGCCCATTTTTATGAAGATAGCCTAAATTTTCCCTCTCCAGTCCTTAATTCTCAGTTTTTTGCTCCTTGGGACTTTTTCCCTACCAATTCTGTCGCCACTCCCTCATCTGTTGTGATTCGACGCGAAGCACTCGATTCCATCAATGGCTGGCCAACACAGTTTACGGGAACTGCTGTAGATTACTATACTTGGTTAAGGTTAAGTGTTAATCAATCTCTGATAAGAAACCATTGTATTACGGTTGGATATCGTCGCCATAATAATTCTCAGGGGACGAAGTTAAGACTACAAAACCTTGAAAAATTAATAGATAATCACATAAACACTTTAGCAGATGCTCTTCGTTATCGGTTTTCTGTCTATCCCCAAGATGCTGTATTACTGGAAAATAGATTGAAATCATTAACTAATATGTTGGATATTATCACAGCCACTATCACTGCTGATCAATCACTGCTGGTGAAAGGTGCTATTTCCTTTGAAGAAAGTCTAGCTAATGAGTCAACTGCTTTTATTAGCTCAATGTGTAACTTGCTGTTATGGTTTTTATATCCTTACTTAGATCCT
The DNA here is from genome assembly GCF_030065375.1 of Microcystis sp. M49636_WE2. NCBI lineage: Bacteria > Bacillati > Cyanobacteriota > Cyanophyceae > Chroococcales > Microcystaceae > Microcystis > Microcystis sp. M49636_WE2. The sequence goes on from NZ_JASJFG010000792.1 coordinate 2,407, forward strand.
CAAGAATTTACTTTGAAAATCATCCTCGAACATTGGCCAAATAAGGCAGCCAAAACCCGCCAAGGATTGAGAGAGCGAATTGCTTTAAGCAGAATCCTTCCGAGACATCTATTAGCACATCCATTTGACCTAAGTTTATGGGCTTTATTAGTAGAGTTTGCACCTTTGATAAGCAATAAGCTTATGCCCCGATAAATTCCTATGACAAATTATATAATCATTAATTCAATCAACAATATGGCTACTAATACCCTCATTAAAAATCAATTGAAAAACTTACAACACTTCGCCCCAAATATTGTGGGTGAATTTATATATTTATGGAGAGATAGACAATATGATCCCCCTAAAGAGCAAAGAGAAATTTTGAAGAAATTAGCAACCGATTCCACTGAACATCTGAATAAACGCTCTTTATATAGTCATTTATTAGGAACTTATAGAATCTTGAAAAAATGGAACTCATCTGAAGATATTTGTCTAGCTGGTCTTTATCACAGCATCTATGGAACTTATAGCTATAGAAAAAGTTTGGTTAATCTAGAACAAAGAGGTATAATTAAGGCTGCTATTGGTTCTGATGCTGAAAAATTAGTTTACTATTATTGTCTTGAAGATAGAAAACATTTCCTCTCTAATTTTGAGCAAGTTAATGAATTTAAACTGATAAATTATCGTGATAACAAGGAAATAATTTTAACTCAAACAGAGCTTAGTGCTTTAATAACTATTCGTTTAGCAGATCACTTAGAACAATTACCTTATACCCGTGATTATCGTCATCAAGAATTTTATCTTAAAGCTAAACCTTTCCTGACTCAAAAAGCTTATGCTGATTTTCTGATGGCTCATAGGAGAAAAATTTAATTATAGTTAATAAAGATGAAATTTAGTATTGTTATTACAACCTGCAATCGTTTATCGTTGCTTAAAAGAGCAATCGCTTCGGCCCTAAATCAATCTATTCCCTGTGAAGTCATTGTGGTTGATGATTGTTCCTCTGATGGTACAGCAGAATATATTCAAAGCCTGGGGGAAGATATTATCTTCTATCGTAATCTCAAGAATATGAGGCAATCCTTTTCGGTAAATGTAGGGGTTAAAGCTGCTCAAGGAGATTGGATTAAACTACTCGATGATGATGACTATCTTGCCCCTAATTGTATAGAGGAAATAATGAAAAATATTGCTCAGTATCCCGAAGCTGTCATTTGTTCCTGTCAGGCGACACAGGTGGATATTAAAGGAGTAGAAATCTGTCAAACTCCAAAAATAGGACTTGAACAGGCTTTCTATATCGCTCAAGCAGATATACACTATGGTATGCTCCTAGAAGAAGTTCCCTTCGGAACAACTAGCCAAGTTGCTTTTCTCAGAGATGCTTTTCTTAACTCAGGGGGTTGGGATTCAAGTTTAGATGACTGTTATAATGACATTGATTGCTGGCTTCGCATTGCTCAGTTTGGGGATGCTGTGTTTGTTAACTCCTGTTTGGTGTATCGAGTAGTTTGGTCTGGTAGTTATAATCAAAAGTCTTCATTGTTAAAGCGACTCAACACTAACATTTTGATCAAAGAGAAAATATATAACTTAGTTAATCCAAAATATCAGTCTGTTCTGCCACCACTCTCATATATATGTAATTATGTTAAACTACATTGGTTATTAGTGGCCTTAAAACAAAAACATTTTGTTTTCGCCATCAGAATCTCTTTTCCTGCCGTATTATCTATGAGGTCTTGGAATATTTTAGTTAAGGCAATGAGATCCCGTAATAATCGCCCTTCCAGAAAAAGCGTAATTTTAAAAACTACAAAGTGAAGTGACGCAATCCTTCCCAGTATCCTTGCTCAAGCTTTCAAAGGAGAATTATTATCTCGTTCCCAGGTTCTACCTGGGAACGCTCTCTTCCGGTTCTACCTGAATACTACTTTAAGGCAGAGCCTTCGATATTGTGTTCCAAGGCTCTGCCTTGCAACAAGGAACCTTCGCTCATGATGCCCAAATCGACGATCAAAGGTTAGATTTATATAGCCTAGAAATTGAACACTGGTGGCAAATTTTCCAGCTTTTATGGACATTACCGCGAGGACAACAGGGTTTATTATCTTGGGTGAGAACTCTTAAGGGGAAAGAAATTCAAATTCAGACTCGTAAACCCCATAGTATCAACACCGATGGCGAAATTACTAGCACTACTCCCGCCATGTTTCGAGTTATTCCGGCCGCCTTAGGAGTCTATATTCCCCGTCAGGAAACACAATTTTAAAATTAACGAAAAGGAGGAGAATATAATAAACCCCCCTTTGTCCAAAGA
>NZ_JASJFG010000608.1:0-2968 GCF_030065375.1 Microcystis sp. M49636_WE2
ATGTATGTTGGCTGGAAAAATAGACGAAGATATCATGGTTGTGTTTTGCATCTCGATATTAAAAAGGGTAAAATCTGGATACAACATGATGGCACTGAGGTGGGAATTGCCAATGAATTGGTTAATTTAGGCGTTCCTAAAGAAGATATTGTTTTAGCCTTCCATGAACCCCTAGTCAGAGAATATACAGGGTTTGCGGTGGGTTAATCTTAATCCGAGAAAAGCGCCAAATTCGCCTAACCTAATCATAGCTTAGGCGACAATCAAGCAGACAAACAAGATCAGCAAGAGATTTCGATTTTTTTACCTTTCTGTATTTTTTTGTTAACAAAACTTAACAATTATCAGCAAAATTTTGCTTGCTTTTATCGGCAGATTTTGGGATAATATTTTTAAAGGATTTTATTCATAATGGAAATCTTTGCGTCTAAAAAAATTTTGCACAGATTCCCATTATAAGAAAAGCATAGCGCAAATCGCCGGCAAAGTCAAGTCCTTTCCCATTAATTATGGGTTGGCTGAAAAAGTAAGGGCGATCGCCGATTAAGATACAAGGTTTTTGAGCCACCAGCTTGAAAATCTTGCAGCTGCTTGGCTAAACAGGCCGCCAAACCCCTTATCTCGTCTATATTTCACATTTATTCAGCCAACCCTACCTAAATCTCTGCTGAAGGTGGAGATCAAAGGCTGTTTTAAACTAATGCTTTACTGCGATCGTTAGAATTATCCCCAAAAATTGCCCCTCGTCGAATCAAATCCTGTTTTTGTTCGGGGGTGATCCCCGTTGCATCGATAAAGATAGCGTTTTCAATGTCAGCCCCACTCAGGTTAGCCCCACTCAGGTTAGCCCCTCTCAGAATAGCCCCACTCAGGTTAACCCCACTCAGGTTAACCCCTCTCAGGTTAGCCCCACTCAGGTTAACCCCTCTCAGGTTAGCCTCAATCAGGATAGCCCCCCACAGGTTAGCCCCACTCAGGTTAGCCTTTCTCAGGTCAGCCCCACTCAGGTTAGCCTCTCTCAGGTTAGCCCCACTCAGTTTAGCCCCACTCAGGATAGCCTCACTCAGGATAGCCTCACTCACGATAGCCCAACTCAGGTCAGCCTCAATCAGGTTAGCCCCACTCAGGTTAGCCTCCATCAGGTCAGCCCATCTCAGGTTAGCCCCTCTCAGGTTAGCATCACTCAGGTCAGCCTCACTCAGGTTAGCCCAACTCAGGTCAGCCTCAATCAGGTCAGCCTCAATCAGGTCAGCCTCAATCAGGGCAGCCCCAATCAGGTCAGCCTCAATCAGGGCAGCCCCACTCAGGTCAGCCCCAATCAGGATAGCCCCACTTAAATCAACAAATCGTAGAGTTTTCTTATTGATTGTTCCCTCTCGAATTGCCTTAATTAATTCGGCTTTTTTAATAACTTTTGCATCTGTAGTGAACTCTGCTTTTGTGACGATAATTTCGGGTATATCGTCTGATTTAAGTTCATTGAGAAGGGCTTGCAATTCCCCCGATTGATGTAAATCTGCTAGGCGCTTTAAGCCATCTTCTGAACCTTCTAAAAATAGCCGAATACTGCCTTTAAGTTTCATAATAGGCTTGATCGTGTTGTCTCTGGCGATTTTTTGAATAAGGTTGTTAATCTTATCAATTTTCTCTGGTGTCAGGTCGTCTATCCCTACCTCAATAACTAATTCAAAAACTTTATCTGATTGCTGAGTTTGCGGTTTATTGTTATGATCAAATGTCTGAGAATTATCTCTATACCTTGTCAAAGCAGTAATCAGATTACTCTTTTCAATCTTTTCACCTGTTTGCTCTGACAAGATTTTAAATAAACTAGAAGCCGCATTCTTGATTGACTGTTCTTCTTGCCTAATTTCTTCCGCTAGATCACGATATGTTTTATCTTCAAAAACACCTTTTAATATTTTTGTCTCCACGTCCGTTAATCCCTTGTTTGTATGCTTTTTTTTCAGATCATTAACCAGCATTTCTAATTCAGTCCATGAAAGGGTTTTAATTTCAGTCATTTTTAGTTCATTCATCATCATTTTTTAAGGGTTGCAGGACTTAAGATTACTTTTCAGTACCTTGTCAGGTTACTTGAGAGTACCTAAAAAAAGTACCATTTTCATGACTTTTGAGTAACGACAAATAATCAGATTTTTTTTAATCTAAAGATAGTTCACCTCCTAAGTAAAAGGATTGATGATTATGTATAAATATTGGTTAAAGTACAGAGAAGACCTTGTTAGTCTTGCCAAAATTATCAGCACCATATTTGCGATCGCATCATTTTTAGGCTTCTCTTTTCCAGAGAAATTTCCACCTACTCCCTGCCAACCGACGGCAATTGTTGAAACCACGGAAGTTAGCACTAACAATTAGTCAAAGCGCCAAATTCGCCTAACCTAATCATAGCTTAGGCGACAAACAAGATCAGTAAGAGACTTCGATTTTTTTACCTTGCTGATCTCTGTATTTCTTTGTTAACAAAACTTAACAATTATCGGCAAAATTTCGCTTGCTTTTGTCGGCAGATTTTGGGATAATATTTTTAAAGGATTTTATTCATAATGGAAATCTTTGTGTCTAAAAAAATTTGCACAGATTCCCATTATAAGAAAAGCATAGCGCAAATCGCCGGCAAAGTCAAGTCCTTTCCCATTACTTATGGGTGGGAATTTCCCGGAATCAAAAAAGGGGGTTAGTGGGGAGTCAGACCAAATATAGGTTACACTTCAACTTTAAATGAGAAACGCTGTCATTCTTTATAGGGAATATGACTAGACAAACCGCTAATCTCGGACAAACAGGAATTTCCGTCAGTGCCTTGGGAATCGGGACTTGGGCATGGGGAGATAAACTATTCTGGAACTATGGCAAGGAATACGGAGCTAGTCAGGTAGAGGAGGCCTTTAAAGCGGCAGTAGAGGCAGGAATCACCTTTTTTGACACTGCCGAAGTCTATGGA